>JAJYTX010000067.1 GCA_021792815.1 Pseudomonadota bacterium | reverse complement strand
GGTGCCCGAGTTCAGGGTGCCCCAGAGCGTCGTCGGCTGCAGACGCACTTCGCCGGAGGTGGCATCCAGGGTGAGCGATGCAGTCGAGTTGGACGTATTCGGGCAGGCCAGGTTGGTCTGGCCCGTGGCATAGATCTGCTGTCCGACGGAGATTGATTGGCTGGACAGGCCGCTTCTCGCCGTGCCGTCCTCGGTTACCTTGGTCGAGGCGCCCACGTTCACCTTGGCGGTCTCGAAGTGGGTGAAGGGCAGGTACATGCCCGAGGAGCCGAAGCCTTGGCCCTGCAGGCAGATGTAATCGGCGCCGCGCAAGGTCAGACTGTCGCCACTTCGAGCGGTGACGATGCCACGCACTTCCATGCCGCCGGGGCTGACGACGCTGGTGCCGATATACACCTGGGTCGCGTTGAAGGTGGGGGTGATGGTCGAAAGACTGCCCAGGGATCCATACGCGACGATCGTCGAGTTGTTGTTCAGCTGGGAGCTCTTGCTCTGCGCTGCCATGGCGGACAGTCCCGCCGACCCCACATATGGGATGCCATCTATGTCGAAATAGGTGCTGGAGCCGGTATTGACGGTCAAGGCTCCCACCGAGCCATAGTAGGAATCGTCGAACGGCCGGATATTTTCCGTGAAGTTGCCCGTGTTGGCGTCGACGTACACGAACGTGCCACGGGCGCGGATTGGCGCGGTATCGGTCGGCTGCGCGGTGGCGACCAGGAACGGGCTGACGGTGACGGTGTTCGTGCTCTGATCGATGGAGTTCGATGCGGCCAGGTCGACATCGATTGCCATCCGGGTGGAGCGGCTCTGGGTGATGACCAGAGGATCGGCGGGATCGAACTTGACGGTCACATTGACGGACCCGGGGTTGCTGCCGCTCGAGTTCTGCACCTTCGCGGCCGTCGACTGGCCCTTCAGAAAGACCGCGGCGTTCGAATAGTCGATCGTAATGGTGGCCGAGGTATAAGTGCCCGTCGTGAGGCCGAGCGCGCTCAGCAGTTCCGTGAGATCGACGGTCTTGGTGAGGTCCACATCCTCCTCACCGGAGCCGTAATTGGAGGGGTACACGACGTAGCCGTCCTTGCGGGTGAGGGAGTACACGTCAAGACCGACGGTGTAGCTGCTGAAATCCCCGGTCGCCTGGGCGGTCACTGTCGTCACGGGAGTGCCGGCACTGACGAGCGTGCTGGCGCTGCAGCCCCCGAGAGTGACCGCGAGCGCCGCGCCAAGGACACAGATGCAGGTGCGCAGGGCGGCCCAGGCGCCCGTTCCGGCGCACGCACGGTCGAATCTCATCGATCTCCCCCTTCGGTCGGGATGGGTGGTCCGGGCTCGCTCGGGATGAACGCCCGGTAAACCCCTAGTGTATCGTCTTTGAGGGGGAGCTCGCCAAAGGGTTCCTCCGTCCCGCCGGGTCGAGCACCCTCGGGACGGCCAGGCCGCTTGCGGCCGCGAACTTGCCGGATGACGCAATGCGCTCCTCGGATCGGCCATGCCTGACAGGTCGCAGCGCCCGGAGGGGCGATTGAGCTGCATCTCCCGCTCGTCGCTGCACCGGGCGACGGCGCGCCGCCAACCATGGTCTGCGCGGCAGGGTCCAGGGCGTCGCAGCGGGAGTGCCACCCGGAACCTGAACATGGTCAAGCTTACGGTCGTGCTGGAATTGCCGGCTGGTGGCGCCGATTGTCAAGGCCGGCCCAATCGGCCCTCTGGAGTGCCGTCGATCCAGGTCTCGATCACGTGGAGATCGCTGTCGGCGATCACGAGGTTGGCGCGGTAGCCCGGCTCGATGCGGCCGAGCTCCTGCGCCACGCCGAGGAATTCCGCCGGATACAGACTCGCCATGCGGACCGCCTCGGCAAGTGGCAGGCCGAGAAGGCCGACGGCATTGCGCACACCGCGCGCCATGTGGATGTTGGAGCCCGCCAGCCGGCCGTTCTCATCGAGGCACACCGGGCCAGCGACCGTGATTTCACGACCCTGGAGTTTGAACGAGCGAAGGTCGGTGCCGACACTCGGCATTGCATCGGTCACCAGCATGAAGCGGTTCAATGGCTTGCAGCGCATCGCCAGGCGCAGCACGGTCGGGGCGACGTGTCGGCCGTCGGGAATGATGCCGCACCAGCTGGCGCGGTCTTCCAGGGCCGCGCCGACCGCCCCGGGCTCCCGGCTGGTGAGCGGCGACATCGCATTGAACAGATGGGTGAACCCCCGCAGGCCGTGATCCAGCGCTACGAGGATCTGCGCATAGGTCGCATCGGTGTGCCCGGCCGAGATGATGACACCGGCACTGGCGAGCGTGCGGATCACCTGTGGCGAGGTCATCTCCGGGGCGAGCGTCACCAGGGTGCGCCCGGCGGGCAGTGATGTCAGCAGGCCGACGGCGCTGGCGTCGAGCGGGCGCAGCCTGACGGGGTCATGAATGCCGGCGCGTTCGACGTTGAGGCATGGGCCTTCGATATGGATCCCGAGAACGCCTGGAACGCCCGTGGCGATCGCGTCGCGGACAGCGCCGATGGCTTGGGCGATGACGTGCAGGTCCGTGCTGATCAGAGTGGGCAGAAAGCCGGTCGTGCCGAAGCGTCGATGGCTGCCGCCGATCCGGCGGATCGACTCCACCGTTGGCGCATCGCTGAACAGTACGCCACCGCCCCCATTGACCTGGGTGTCGATGAATCCCGGCAGCAGCAGGTGCCCGCCGAGGTCGCAGGGCGAGGCTGCGCGACACCGCGCTTCGCGCTCGGGCGCCACGGCGAGGATGCGCCCGCCCTCGATCAATACGCACAGGCCGTCCACGAGTTGCGAACCGCGCAGCACCCGCCCGTTGGTGAGCGCGAGCCTCATCAGCCGCTCCGGGACACTGTGCGCGGAGCGGACGCAAGGTCCCGGTCCGGCCCGCGCTCGGGCGAAGGCGCAGGTTCGCGACGGCAGCAGCTGTGGATCGACGGCATCGGCCTGATCAGCGGATGAGGCTCTCGGTTGCCGGAGGCTACCATCGGCGGATCGTTCGCGAAATGGCCTCGGCGCAGGCGATCGATATCGTCGCAGACAGCGAACCGTCGCAGGACCGCCTGGGAGTTTGATGCGCCTGTCGGGGAATCGATGCGCGCCGCGGCGGCATGCTGCGGTTGCCCTCGGGCGGACTCGATGCGGTCGTGGGGCGGGCGCGCCTCGCCGGCGCCAACAAACCATCCGTCCAGCCGGCAACACGACCGAACAGATGTTGGATTCTCGGCCGGGCAGGGCGCGCGGGATGATCCGCTCTGCTGTCCCCAGCGCGCATCGGCGCTTACCGCAGATTTCCTCGAGGCCGACGCGCCGGCGGTTGCGCGCAATCTCGTCACGGTCTGTCACGCTGTGGCAGACTAGCACCCCGGCAGCAGGGGACATGGATCAAAGCAATCAAGCGGTCAGGGTCGGGGATAGGGAGCGTCCGCAGCCGAGGAGCGCGCGCCGTGCCGCGTGGCTGGTGCTCGCGGTGGTGTTGAGCGCGCCAGCGCGGGCCGCGGGACGGGTGCATCGCTTCCGTCTGCCGGTCGAGCCGTTTCCGCAAGCGATTCTCGACTTCTACCGCCAGTCGGGCATCCAGGCGATCTATGCGGCGACTCCCGACGTCGAAAAACTCGAGACCCGGGCGGTCTCGGGGCGGATGAGCAGCGTCATGGCGCTGCGGCGGATGCTGCTGGGCACTGGCCTGACCTTCGTATTCGATACCCGCCGCATGGTCATCATCCGGCACACGGCGCACCAGAACCCGCGGTTGCACACGCTGGCGCCGCCATCGCCGGGCCTGCGCCCTGACCGCGCCGGTCCGCGGGTGACCCGCAGCGCAGATCGGCTGCGACAGGTCGAGGTGACCGGCAGTCTTCTGCACGGTGTGCGGGACGCGGCGGCGCCACTGATTTACATCAGGCGCCGGGAGCTTGCGCAGGCGCCTTATGCCGGCGTGCAGGATGCGCTGTATGCGCTGCCGTTGGTGTCGATGAACGGGCCGCGGGAGGATCTGGCGATCGATGGGAATTACCAGTACGGTGCCGGCATCAATCTGCGCGGACTCGGGGTGGGGGCCACGCTGGTGCTGGTCGACGGCGGGCGCCAGCCGCTCGGCGGCCTGAGCGGGGATTTCGTCGATGTCTCCACCATTCCGTGGAGTGCCGTCAGACGCATCGAGGTGTTGCCCGATGGTGCTTCGGCGCTGTACGGTTCTGATGCGATCGCCGGCGTGGTCAACATCATCATGCGCGATCGGTTCCGCGGAGCGCAGACCGAGGCCCGCTACGCCACGGCGCGCGATGGCCGTGGCGAGCTGATGCTCTCGCAACTGATCGGCGCAAGCTGGAGCGGCGGGCACGCGATGCTCGCCTACCAGTTCTCGGACGCCACACCGCTGTCGGCGGCTGAGCGCGCGTATGCGGCCGACGCCGACAAGGCGGTCTACGGCGGAGGCAATTACGACCCCTACTACGGAAATCCGGGCAACATCCTCGATCCCCTGACCCTGCAGCCTGTCTACGGAATTCCACGCGGACAGGACGGCAGGTCGCTGAGCGCGACGGAGCTGATTTCCGTCATCAATCTGCAGAATCCTTTCGTCGGCTACCAGATTTTCCCGGAGCGGACCGCGCACGAGGTGTACGCCTCGGCGAGCGAGCATCCGGGTCCGGCGCTGCGGCTGTTCGCCCGGGTCCGCTACGCGCAGCGTGACACGCAGATCAGTGCCCTGCCGAATCTGCAGGTGCTGCTCGTGCCGTCGAGCAACGCCTTCTACGTCAATCCCTATCCGGCTGTTCCGTATACGCTCGTTGCCTACAGTTTCCTGCGTGATTTCGGCCCCACCCGCTTTTCATCGCGGTCGCGGCTCTACATGGGGACGCTCGGCGGCACGCTGCGGCTGCGCGGGGGCTGGCAGCTCACCCTGAGCGAGTCCGACGGCAGCCAGTCGCTGCGCGACTACGAGCACAACGTGCCGGATCCACTGCGACTCGCGGCGGCGCTCGCCGACCCCAATCCTGCCACGGCGTTCGATCCGTTCGGCGACGGTTCGTATACCAACCCGGCGACACTGAGCGCGCTCAACAGCGATTTCCGGCTGGGCTCGAGCGCCGGCATCGAGGCGACCCAGCTGATCGCGGATGGACCGCTGCTGCGCCTGCCGGCGGGCGAGGCCAGGCTGGCGGTCGGCATCGGGCGCCGGCTCGAGACGCTCGAGCACAGCGTGCCGGATCCGACCGATCCGCAGGCTCGCACGATTGCCCAGCAGTACAGCCGTCACGTCGAGTCGGTGTTCTCACAGCTCGCGGTGCCCCTGGTGGGCGCGCGGCGCAATGCCCGCGCCACTGCGCGCCTGATGCTGAATCTTGCCGGCCGGTACGAGCACTACAGCGACTTCGGCGGTACATTCAGCCCCACCGTACGGCTGCGCTGGAGCGTACACCACTGGCTCGATCTGCATGGCAGCTGGGGACGCTCCTTCCGCGCCCCGAAGCTCGATGATCTGTACGATACGTCGCAGAACCTGTCGGGTCTGGCGCTGCTGCCCGATCCGATGTCAGCGACCGGCCGCTCGCTGGCGCTGGTCGAGCAGGGCTCCAATCCCCATCTGCGCCGTGAGACCGCCCACACCTGGACGGCCGGGTTCGACCTTGCCCCCTGGCGAGGCTCGCAGCTGTCTCTGACCTATTACTCCATCGAGTATTTCAACCGGATCGAGCAGCCGGCCGCCGGCGATCCGCGCGGAATTCTCGATCACGCGGCGGAGTGGGCCTCCGTGATCACACGTGCGCCCACACCGGTGCAGGTGGCCGAGGTGTGCACCAGCCCGGTGTTCCTCGGGTCGGTATCGCAGTGCCTGGCGAGCCGCCCGGCGGCCATCATCGACATGCGGCTCGTCAACCTGGCCGCGACCCTCACCAGCGGTCTCGACCTCGCTGCCCACGAGCGCCTCGGCAGTCGCTGGGGCCGGTTCGCTTTCGGTCTGCAGGGCAACTACGTGTTCGACTTCTTGCAGTCAGTGATGGCGAGTTCACCGACGGTCAGCATTCTCGATACGCTCGCCAATCCGCTGGCGCTGCGCCTGCGTGGCACGCTCGACTGGAGCCGCCGCGGTCCGCGGCGGCGGCGCTGGTCGATGCGCCTCGCCGTCAACTACACAGGAGCCTATCGCAACCCGAACAGCGTCTCAGTGCCGCGAGTGGCGGCCTGGACCACCGTTGATCTCGAGGGATGCTACCGCTGGGCGGGCCTGAGCGGCTCGGGCGCAACCGAGCTGAGGCTGAATGTCGTGAATGTGCTCGATCGGGCGCCGCCGTTCGTGGACAGCCCATTCGGCTACGATGTCTCGAACGTACAGGCGCTCGGCCGCGTCCTCAGTGTGCAGCTGACCGAGCGATGGTGAGACCACCGAGCCGGTGCGCCTGTTCTCCCGGGGTTTTGCTCGGCTCATCGGGCGGCGGCTCCCGCCGGGGCTGGAAGGTCAGGGTTCGGCGTCTGCTGCAGTGGCCACTCGAGGTTCGGGTTCAAGCCGGCGGTTGCTGCTCGATGAGATCATCTGGGTGGACTCGGTCGTCCGGAGGCTGCGGCTGTCCGGGTGTTTCGAGGCTAGAGGGTCCTGCGGAGCTTTCGGGCGTTACGCCCGAAAGCAGAAACGTTCTTCCGGGATGGGGGGCTCGGCCCCGTCCGTGCATCTAGGGGGTCAGGGAATAGGGAATGGACAGAACTTTGGGCAAAGTGAGCCGTTTCCCCGGAGCGGGGATGGGTAATGAGTTTTTCGCGGGGCTGTGCCGGACTCACGAGGCACAGCTGGTCGGCTACCTGACCAAGATGCTCGGCAGAGCGGATCAGGCGTGGGAGGTGGCCCAGGATGCCTACGAAAAGCTGCATCGGATGTATCGGCCGGAGCAGCTGGCGTTCCCGCGCGCGATGCTGTTCAAGGTGGCGACCAATCTGGCATTGATGCGTCTGCGCCGGCGGCGGCTGGAGAGTGCGGTGTTGTCCGGACCGGAGGGGATGGAGGACATCCCGGATGACAGCCTGGGACCGGAGCGGCTGGTGCTCGCCGATCAGATCGGGCGGCGGCTGGTGCAGGTCATCAAGGGGCTGCCGCCGGGGTTGCGCCAGGTATTCGTCATGGCGCATATCGAGGGCCGGCCCCGCAAGGAAATCGCCGATCGGCTCGGTATCTCGGAGAAGCGGGTCGACAAACGGATGACCCGGGCACTGAAGAGGTGCCGCGTGCAGTTGTCTTCTCAAGGTATTGATCTGGCGAGGGTTGATTGACGATCGGCGGACTCATTTCCGGGTGGCGGCAACGGCGTGCGCGCAAGCAGGCGGCGCGGTGGCTGGTTCGCATGGGTGGCGGCTTCGCGCCTCATCAGAGTGCCTTCGAGACCTGGATTGCCGACCCGCTGAACTCTCAGGAATTTCGAGAGTTACGCGCCGTATGTGACGTCGCTTCTGAGATAAGAGGCCCTGCCCGGGGCGCTATCCTCGAGAGCATCGCCGACCCGCGCGTCCGAACGCGCCTGACAGCGGGGTTGCTGTGGCTTTCAGCGGTGACGGCAGCTGCCGTGTTCGCGGCGGTGGCAGTCGGCTGGCTGTGGCTGCGCGACCAGGGTTATCTGTCCCGGACCTACCAGACCCGGATCGGGCAGATCCACAGGGTCGTGCTGCCCGATGGCAGCATCGCGTGTCTCAATACACGCACCCGGCTGGAATGGGTGGGCAGTCCGGGCGACCGGCGGGTGCGATTGCTCGACGGGGAGGTGTTCTTCGACGTGGTGCACGACCCGATGCGGCCGTTCCGCATCCTGCTCTCGCACAGCGAGGTCCGTGTGCTTGGAACGCGCTTCGACGTGTACCAGAAGGCCGATGGGGATGTGGTCGTCACCGTACTCAGTGGCACGGTCGTGGTGGAGGGACGGGGCATCGGAGCGGCCACACGGCCGTCCTGGAGCCGGCGTCTCGGGGCGGATCAGCAGATCGAATATTCACCGGTCGGCCTCGTGACCGACGTGCACGCCGCGCGCGGCACGCGCGTCACCCGCTGGCGCGAGGGGCTGCTCGAGACCCGCGGAGAGCCGCTGTCGAAATTCATCGGCACGCTCAGCCGCTATACGTCGCAGCGCATCGTCATCGCTGATCCGCGCGTCGCGCAGATGCAGATCGGTGGAGCATTCAGCATCCGCGACGTGGATGCCACGATCAGGCGAATTGCCCAGATCGAACCCATCACCGTCACTCATCGGGACGGGGAGGTCATCCTCGGCTACCGGTCCCAGCGGGACCGGGTCGGGACCGACCGCTGAATCATCGGGAGGATCGGACCCCGGACAGGGTGAAGACCGGACCAATTCTTGGAGTCAATACCTACAGAGGACCAGCAGATGCTCATACTTACAAGGCGAGTCGGCGAGACGGTGATGATCGGGGACGAGGTGACCATCACGGTACTCGGCGTCAAGGGCAATCAGGTGCGAATCGGTATCAATGCGCCGAAAGATGTCGCGGTGCACCGCGAGGAAATCTACGAGCGGATCAAAAGAGAGCAGCGCACCGGGGTGGCCGACGGCGAAGCGCCGAAACCCGTTCCGAGCTTCGCCCCCACCGGCGTCTGAGCGGGGCGGATTTGGCCCGTCACCGGAAGCGCGCAGGGTGTGCCTCGCAGCGGCGCATCCGCGTGCGCTGGCGCACCGCGACGCTTCCCGGGCGATAGCCGCCACGGGCCATCCCGTGGCGATCTCGCTGCGCACCGGCTCGGGGATGCGCCCGAGTGTCGGAATGCGGTGTCGGAAGGCCGGTATATGTGGTATATTAAGTTGGAATAAGTAAAAAATCGGTCGCCAAATCGGTCGTTCGATCCAGCATGCGCTACCAGCAATCTAGGGAAGAAAGCGCCGCAATCCTGCGTCGGGCCCTGCAGCTGATGTCGCCTCACCAGGCAGGGTACCATCCCCTGAGCTACGCGGTCTGGTACGAGCACGCTGGCGATCTCAATCCGGCGCTCACCCAGGAGCTCGAGAAGCTGCTCTGCACCGACAGTCCGCTGTCGGACACGGAGATCTGCCGGCTGCATGCGCTGCACATCGCGGCCCGCGATGTGGTGGCCTTCGAGCTTGCGCAGCACGAGCTGCGCGAGCTCATCGGCAGAACGGAGCACGATACGCTCGAGGCAGGGACCACAGTGCAGCGTTTCACGCAGTGCCTGGAGGATGCGCAGGGACGGCTCACCGGCCCCGATGGCGCCGGGTCTGCCGCCCGCGTGATCGGCGAGGTCCTGGAGCAGGCATCGCAGCTGCACTCGACGCTGCGCAGCCTGCACGAGCAGCTCGCGCGCCAGCGCGCCGAGGTCGCCGCGGTCATGGAGCGGCTGGAGGGTGCGCAGACCGAGCCGCTGCGCGACCCACTCACGGGGCTGAACAGCCTCTACGGCTTCAAGCGCGCGGTAGACGTGCGGGAGAACCCGGCCGACTTCACGGAAGTGGCCTTCCTGGCGGTGGACATCGATCACTTCAAACGCATCAATGACACCCACGGTCATGTCATCGGCGACAAGGTGCTGAAGAAGATCGCCGAGATCCTCTGCGCGCAGCTTTCGCCCGATGATGTGGCCGCCCGGGTGGGCGGTGACGAGTTCGTGGTCTTCATGCCCGGCAGGACCTTGGCCGCTGCCGCCGCTCTCGCCGAGACCATCCGCAGCAGTGCGCAGCGTACCCTCATCGTGCGGCCCGACGGTACGCAATTCTCAGGCGAGGTGACGCTGTCGATCGGTGCGGCGAGCGGCCGGTCCGGCGACACGCTCGAATCCCTGCGCCACAACGCCGATCTCGCCCTGTACAGCGCCAAGGCGGCCGGGCGCAACCGCGTGGCGCTCGGCGGTCACTGAGCAACGCCCGGGCCGGGTTGGCGCCGCGCGGTTCGTTGCGGGCTAACATTCCGGGACGTTCACCGCCAGCCCGCCCTGCGAGGTCTCTTTGTAGATCGTCGACATGTCTTCGCCGGTCTGGCGCATGGTGACGATGACGTGATCGAGCGAGACTTTGTGCGTGCCATCGCCGCGCATCGCCAGGCGCGCCGCGTTGATCGCCTTGATCGCGCCCATGGCGTTGCGCTCGATGCAGGGTATCTGCACCAGTCCTCCCACCGGGTCGCAGGTCAGCCCCAGGTTGTGTTCCATGC
>JAJYTX010000066.1 GCA_021792815.1 Pseudomonadota bacterium | reverse complement strand
GGGCGAAGCGGTGAACACGGGCCATTGCTCGCGCCCGGTGAATCCGAGCAGCACGACGGTACGCGCGGGACGGTCGTCGACCACCGGCACGTCGTCACCGTCCCGAGGGTGGAAGCCGCCCCGGCATACGAGCCCGACCGCCGTCGCCGCCGCGCTCAGCCGTGCATAGGCTGTGTGGACCGCCTCATTCATCGGCGCACGTCGCGGCCGCTGCACGCCGGGTAGGGGAACCCGTCCTCGCCCGGCGCCTCGAGCGGATCGATCTGCAGGTGCCGCTCGCCCGCATCCACGCCGGCCAGCGTCCGTTGCGCATCTGCCGCAAACAGGCTGACCCGCACGGGACCGCTGTCCGGCCGATCGGCGAGCACCTCGCACAGATCCCGCACCGGCGAGAGAATGATCACGGGACCACGGATCTGATCGTCCGGCGCGCGCGCCTCGCCCGTGCCCTCGATCATGAGGGTGGGTTGGAAGAAGTAGCCCGTCAGACCCCAGGGCTGGTAGCGCCGGCCGCCGAGCTTGAGCAATACGCCGCGCCGAAGCGCCCGCCCGACCTGCGCTTCGACCTCCTGCAATCGGGCAGCGCTCGCCAGCGGCCCCAGGTCGGTCGCCGGCTTCACGGCATCGCCCGCCTCGAGGAACGCGAGATACTCGTGCAGACCATCTGCGAACCTTTCAATCAGCGAGCGCTCGACATAGACGCGCACGCTTTGCCCGGCACGCTGACCGTTGTGATACAGCCGCCTCGCGGCCGCCCCTGCCACCGCCGGTTCGAGCTGCGCATCGCCACTGACATAGACGATATCGGTTGCCGCCGGCGCATCGGCCGGCCGCACGCACTCCAGGCCGTCGAGCTCCACCCCGACCGGCTCTCCCACCAGAACGCTCAGCACCCCTCGAGGGAGGCCTTGGCAGGCGCTCGCCGCGCGCAGGACGGTCAGAGGCGCCTGCGCGGGCAAGGCCACCACGCAGGCGGCACCACGCGCCAGCCGGTCCGCCACGATGCGGGACCAATCCAGCAGCGCCGCATCGGGCCGGGGCCATACCAGGCACACCGCCGGCGCGGCAGAGGCGGTCTCCGCGGCGATATCGACGTGCCAGCACGCGGCGGCTCGCCGCGCCCTTTCGAGGGATTCGGCAAAAACCTGTCCGGTCTCGCGCGCGTGACACAGCGCCAGTTCACGCTGGTCGGCGCACAGCCGTTCGCCCGCCTCGGCCAACGGCGCCGCGAGCTCCCCGGCACGGCGCTGGAGCCCGGCGGCGGCCGCGTGCGCGGCGCCCACGGCCGCCTGCCACTGCGACGCATCGGGCAGGCCGACCGAGCCCACCGGCCGCAGGGTCGAGGGGTTCGTGACGATCCGCGTCCCGCCACCCGCCGGCGCGACCCAGGTCCCGGCAATCATGACGTCCGCGATCTCCGACACGCTCAACCTCCGCATCCACGCCACCGGGGCGTGGCCCAGGAGCCCCGCCGATGCGTCGCCGCGCCGTCAGTTTAAGACAGACGCGAAAGATTATGGAGTGGACGCCGGTCACGGCGTCGCAGGAGGCCCTTCGAGGCTCCATGGAAGTTCGCGCAGTTTGATTCAGGGCGCAATGCAATCACTGGTCCAGCGCGCGAAGAACAGCGGCGATATACGCCGGGACACGGATGCCTCAGCTCCGCTGCGCGCGATGCTCGGTGCTTCACTCGTGGGTTCGGGGCCCGACTGGCAGCGGAGAGCGACGAGCCTTGCAGACATCCTCATCGCAGGCTCACGCCCGGCAAAACAGACCTGACTTTCCAACCGAGTCCTGACAGCGCCCAAACCGGTCCACCTTCAGCATACGTCATGCCATGCGCAAAATCGGCTTGATCACACGTTGCCGCTCCATGGCGTCCATTGCTTCGTTGATCTTCTCGAACGGGAAGTAGGTGACGATCTTGTCGAACGGCAACTTGCCCTGTTCATAGAACTCGATCAACGCGGGAATGAATACTTCCGGCACGGAATCGCCCTCGATGATGCCGCGGACCGAGCGGCCGGCAGTCATCAGATGGGCAACGTTCAGCCGGATTTCGCTGTCGAGCCCGGGTGCGCCGAGCAGACCACACACGCCCAAGGGCGCGAGGCTCTCAACCCCCAGCTGGATCACTTCGGGAATGCCCGTCGTCTCCAGCACATATTGCGCGCCCCCCGGGATGATTTCCCGAAGTGCCCCGGCCAGGTCCATTCTGTCGGGCATCAGGGTATGCGTCGCTCCGAGCGTTCGGGCCAGCTCGAGCCGCTCAGCCTGCAGATCGACGGCGACGATCGTCGTGGCGTCCATGAGGCGCGCCGCCATGACTGCGCTCAGCCCAACCGACCCGGCGCCGATGACCACAAGCGAGCTGCCTACGGCCATGTTGAGCGAGTTCATCACGGCCCCCGCACCGGTCTGAATGCCGCATGCCAGCGGCCCCAAGAGCTCCAAGGGCACGTCCTTGGTTACCTTGACGACGTTGCGTGCATCAGCGACAGCGTAGGTCGCAAACGACGATTGACCGAAAAAGTGGCTGTGTATTGTTTCAGTGCCGGATCTCAGAGCTGACGTGCCGTCCGTTCTCCGGCCCGCGAAATTGCAGGCAAAGAAGTCGGCGCAGTAGCTTGGCTTGCCGATGTGGCAATTCCGGCAGTTTCCACACGAGGCATAACTGACGACAACGTGATCTCCGGGGCTCAATTTGCCGACGGATTTGCCGACGGCCTCAACGACGCCCGCCCCTTCGTGACCCAGGACAATGGGCTGTGGAACGGGAAAGAGCTGGTCACGCATCGCCATGTCAGTATGGCAGATACCAACGGCTGTCATTCTGATCAAGACCTCGTCGTCCCGCGGAGACTCGAGGTCGAGCTGTTCCAGCTGTAGTGGCGTTCGAGGTGAGCGCGCCACGGCGGCCATGATTTTCATGTCGGTTGCGGGCATGCAGAAAGTGAGCTCGACATCTGCGGTTCGTCGCCGGCAGCGCCCCGGCAATCGTCCGGCCGGCCGGGAGCGAAAGCGCCCCACTGCCGAAATACTATACCCCAAACAGGCCGAATCGCCTCACCGGTTGGACCGCGGCATGCCTGAACACGTCCCACGGCGCCGCTGCCGCCCTGGGACCCGGTCCGCACCTCTTTCACGGCGCCGCTCTCCCGTTCGATCACAGACACGGCGAACGTCAGCCGATACCGCGGATCGAGCAGCGCGCGGGCGCTCAGGGTCTTCTTTCGGTCGCTGGCATCGCGGAGGATGCTGACGATGCCCCGCAGGGCGCGGAAATGGCTCTTCCCCTGATCGTCCTTGACCTCGGTGGAACGCAAGTGTCGTTGCGCCTGCTGTAGCGTCCGCAAGTTCTCATGCACGACCCGTTGTGGCACGGTCGCAGGCAGGGGCCGGTTGAGATCCTCGATGCGCTCCTCGATCATCGAGACCTCATTTTCGATTGCGCTCAGGAGCTGCGCGACCCCTTGATCGGAGGACTGGTTCAGATAGTGGAGGAACCGCTGCAACTTCTCGGGCAGCGCCTCCTCGAAGGCATCGGTCGCGTACACTCGCCCTTCCCGCTCGACGACCAACGAGAGTTTGATCCAGCTCCGGAGCTCCTTGCGCGCCTGGGCGGCAAAGTCCTCTTCGCCGATCTCGAACTCACCGGCATTGGCGTGGTCCGCGAGCATCTCCGCAAGGGAACGGAGCCCAGCGTCGAAGCCGACCCCGTCCTGGCTCTGCTCGAAGAGACTCTGCAGACAGCTCAGAATCAGCGGCGCGCGTCGTGCAGCGAGCAGTTGCCGGGCCGGGTGGTGGTGTCTGGCATTTATACGCGTTGGCACGCTCTCGAATCTCAGCTTCCACGATGGCTCGGCCTCCTCGGTCGGCCCCCGTCTGATGTGTCGAGCTGATGCCGGACTGCAGATTACTCGATGGGCGCATGATGATCTATACGCCAAAAAAGCCAATTATTTGGCGCAATAGTGACTTATGGGCTAAAACAGCGTATTTTATTGGCGTATAATTTAATTTGCGCCAAACCACCCATGCCAAAACTGCTTCCCGATGACCTCCTCGACCGCGTCACGAACGCGCTTGACGCCACCTCCCAAGGCTTGAGCTTGGCAGAGCTGCAAGGGGCTCTCAAGGATGTCGTGAGCCGCCGGTCGCTTCAACGCCGGCTGAATGTGTGGGTGCGTTCGGGCGCGATCAAAGCCGAGGGTAACCGGCGGGGTCGCCGATACTTTCCACACAGCAACAGCCCTGTGCTGGCGGCCGACGTCGAAGCAGGATACCCCGGCGGCGCTTCGGAACCAGCAGCCCTCACGCCAATTGTTCTCATTTCTGCAGCCGGCCGGCAGGTCCAGGCTCTCGTTCACAGACCGATCGCCGACCGCGCGCCCATCGGCTACCAGCGTCACTTCCTGGAAGGCTACTTGCCGAACGAGACCGGCTACTTCCCCGAAAACCTGAAGACACATCTGCGGGCGTTAGGTCGCACGCCCGACGGACACCGTCCGGCGGGCACGTATGCGCGTGAGATCCTCAATCGGCTGCTCGTCGATCTCTCCTGGGCGTCGAGCCGCCTCGAGGGCAATACCTATTCGCTGCTCGACACCCGTGAGCTCATCGAACATGGCAAGGCCGCTCAGGGCAAGGACGCGAAGGAAACCCAGATGATCCTCAATCACAAGGCGGCCATCGAACTGCTCGTGGAGTCTGCCGAAGAGATCGGAGTCAATCGCTACACTATTACCAATCTACACGCACTCCTCGCCGACAACCTACTTGAGGATTTCCGCACCGCAGGGCGACTCCGCACTACGCCGATTGCGATCGGCGGCACGACATACCTGCCCACAGCCATTCCCCAACTCATTGAGGAACTGTTCACATTGCTATTGGACAAGGCCGCGGCGATCCGCGACCCCTTCGAACAGTCATTTTTCCTCATGGCTCAGCTGCCGTATCTGCAACCTTTCGTCGATGTCAATAAGCGCACGTCGCGGCTCGCGGCGAACATTCCACTGATCAAGAGCAATCTGGTGCCGTTGTCGTTCGTCGATGTCCCAGACAACGTCTACATCGATGGCCTGATTGGCGTGTACGAGCTAAACCGGACCGAGCTTTTAAAGGATGTCTACCTGTGGGCCTATGAGCGATCGGTACAAAGATACAAGACCGTGCGCGACTCGCTTCCGGAACCCGATGCCTTCCGCCTAAAGTATCGCAGCGAGATCGCCGAAGTCGTGCGCCATGCCGTGCGCGAGAAGATTCCGCCAACCGAGGCAGCCCTTGCGCGGCTGGCGAAATCCATGGTCGCGCGTGAAGACCTCGATCGATTTACGAGCGTCGCCCTCGGAGAGCTTGCAGAGCTGCACGAAGGGAACATCGCGCGATTTCGGCTGCGGCCGTCCGAATTCAAGCAATGGAAGGAAGGATGACATTCTCGGCACTTCGGTGCCGCATGCTCACGCTGTCCCGCTCTGGCCAGCGGTATTCCGAACCGTTGGTCGCCCCCGCGCAGACGCGCCGTCGCGACATGACCCATTCGGCCAACGCCTTGAAGAAACACGGATGGTGCCGGCTGAGGGACTTGAACCCCCGACCAACGGTTTACAAAACCGCTGCTCTACCACTGAGCTAAGCCGGCGTCGGGACGGAGTCCGCGTGGGGCGGGCGCAGATTGTACCGGTCTGGAAGCACCCCGGTGCGCAAGAGGCGGCCGGAACCCGCGTCACGCTAGGGACTGGCGGGGGCTGCGGGACTGCTGGGAACGGCCGTGACGGTGGGCTCCGGCGCGGGCAACCCCGGCGAGACCGCCTGCGGGGTATTCGGCTGGACCGCTGGCGTCTCGCCGGGTGGACAGGATTGCCAGGCAATCGGGGTTCCCGCTTCCGCCTTCAGCGCCTCCAGCGGCGGGCCATTGGTGCCACCGACGACCCAGACATCGAGCCAGTAGGCGGGCTTCGACACCAGACGTTCCGTGAGGACGGGCTGAAAGCCTTTCTCCCGGGCAAGCCGCTGCTGCTGCCTCGCCAGCTTTGGGTCCTGGAACATACCGAGGGAGAGCCGCTGCTCACCCGCCATCGCCATGGGGGCCGCTCCCTGGATGCCGGCGCGCTTCAGCCGTTGCAGCACCTGCTTTGTCCCTGCCGCGCTGCCCGGCTCGTGCAGGTAGACCCAGTACCAGCGCACCGGCGGGCTCTGCACCACGCGCTCGCGGGGCTGAAGCTGCTGTGCGCTCAGCAACGCAGCGGCACGCGCGACATCGGCATCGTTGTTGAAGGGGCCCACCGACACGCACTGGGCGGCAGGAGCGACTGCCGATGGGGGCGCGATCGGGGAAGCGGCCAGGTCGGGCGTGGACAGCGGCCGGGCGGCGGGAGGGCTGCCCAGGGACGGCTCGGCGACGAGCCGCAGGCGCGGCAGAACCGCGCTCGTGTCCGGCGGAAGCGCGGGCGCATCGACCCATACGGCCCAGGCCAGATACATCAGATTGACGAGCAGCAGCGCGAGGAAGGCGGCACGCATGACGGAGAATCTCTAAGTCCGGCTGCGTGATTCTCGGCCCTGAGCCGCCCATACCGCCAGACCCCGCATCACGAGATCGGGCATCAGGGTGTTCGAAACCCGGATCAGCGCCTGCACCTCGCGCGCACCCCCGCCGGTCAGAACGACCCGCGGCGCGCGGCCGAGCAGCGTGCGCGCCTCGCGCACGGCCCGCTCCACCATGGCGGCCGCCGCATACCGGGCTCCCTGCTCGACCGCCGCCCGCGTCGAGCGCGCGAACAGGGCGCCCCCCCGGCCGGCCGGCCCGCCTCGGGCACGCGCGCGGATACCGCTCGTGCCCTGCAGGAGGTTCGACACCATCAATGGCGGCGCTGGAATGATCGCGCCGCCCCGGTGGCGGCCCGTACCGTCCAGCAGGTCAATCGTCATCGCGGTACCCACGCCGACGATGCACGTGGAGCGGGCCGCTTGCGCATGTGCGCCGACCATCGCGAGGAACCGGTCGACGCCGAGCCGCCAGGGTTCGCGATACGCGACCGTGACCCCACAGGCGCGCCGCGGCGTCGCCACGAATTCCGGCGATGGCGCGGCCACGCGACGGGCGGCGAGCGACAGCCTGCCGTTGATCTTGCGGGAGGCGACGCTCGAGACCAAAACGCGATCGACACCCGCGGCGGCACCGAACACCCGCTCGAAGTCCCTGACGCGCCAGGCCGCGTGACCGGCGGCGCGCACCCGGCCGAGCCGCCCGTCGGCCACAGACACCCACTTGACCCGCGTATTGCCGATGTCGATCAGCAGAATCACTGCGCGAGCCTGACGGTGACCTCGCCGGAGACAAAGCGCTGGATCCCCTGCGGCGTTTCCACCACCAGGGCACCGTGCAGGTCGATGCCCTTGGCCCAGCCGCTCACCCGGCCCGACACGGTGTGGACCTGAATCTGCAGGCCGTGCAGGGCATCGGCGGCGCGCCATTCCTCGAGGAAAGGCCGCATGGCCTCGCTCTCGAAGCGCCTCAATCCTTCTGTCACCTCGCCAATGAGAGCGGCGGCGAGCGCATTGCGCCGGGGTTGCGGCAGGCCCGAGGAGACGAGGTCGGTGGCCGGCACACCCGTCTGCGCGATCTGCGCCAGCAGCGGCTCGCCGAGCGCCACGTTGAGTCCGATACCGATGACCACGCAGGCAGGACCGGCCGATTCGGCGCGCAGCTCGATCAGGATGCCACCGAGCTTGCGCCCCTCCACGAGGATGTCGTTTGGCCACTTCAGCCGGCCGGCCCGCACACCGACCGCGCGCAGCGCGCGCAGCGTGCAGACGCCGATCGCGAGCCCGAGCGCCCCCAGATCCCGCGGCACCTCGCGGAAACTCCAGCCGAGCGACAGGCAGATCGCACCGCCGGGCGGCGCCAGCCAGGCGCGGCCCCGCCGGCCCCGGCCGGCACTCTGATATTCCGCGAGAAACACCTCGCAGGCCCCGAAGGGTGGATTCGGCCTTGCCAGCAACACACTGTTGGTGGACTCCACGGTCCACGCCGTCTCGAGGCCGCGCACGCTGTGCCGCACGGACGGCGGCAACGCTTCCCGGATCCGCGCGGCATCGAGCGCCTCGCCCCCAGCGCGCAGACGGTAGCCGCGGTTGCGCACGGCATGCAGCGTCACGCCAAGCTCGCGCAGCGCGCGCACCGCCTTCCAGACCGCGCTGCGACTGACGCCCAACTCGCCTGCGAGCGCTTCACCGGAGTGGAACCGACCGTCGGCCAGGCACGCGAATACCCGAGCCGCAAGCGGCTGACTGTCCACGCCGACAGGCGAGCCTCCCGAGCCATCCGACCCGGCATCCATCAGGACGACCTCGCCCGGGGCGCGAACAGCCACAAACGGCGGGCACGCGGCTCGGTGCCCGCGCGCATGCGCACGATGTTGCCTCGGTGGGTAAACACGATCAGCAGGGCTCCCCCTGCGGCAAACAGCAGCAGCGGCCCGTGGACGTGCCCCCTGCCGGCCAGCACAGGCAGCGCGATCGCAGCCAGCATGGAAGCAAGCCCCACATAGCCCGAGAGCATCGCGGTCAGCAGCCATACGGTGAGCACCGGCAGCAGCAGCCTGGGCACAGCGCCGAGCACTGTCCCCAGCAGGGTCGCCACTCCCTTGCCCCCCCGGAAACCGTACCAAATCGGGTAGATGTGTCCCAGCATCACCGCGACGGCGCACACCGCCGCCGACCACGCCTGCCACTCCGGCGAGCTGGCGAGACCGGGCAGGCGGGCCTGCGCCAGAGGACCCGCCGCCCACCAGCCTTTGCCGATATCGATCAGCATCACCCAGAACGCGAATGCCTTTCCCTGGGTCCGCAGTGCGTTGGTGCCACCGGCGTTGCCACTGCCGAGCTCGCGGATGTCGACCCCGCCGCGCAACCGCCCGACGACCAGGCTTCCGATGACAGAACCCGACAGGTAGGCGAGCACGGCCTTGAGGAGCAGAGCCGTCACGGCGCAAACACCTCAGCCATCATGCAGCGCACACTGCCGCCGCCGAGTCGCTCGATGGTCGGCACCGGAACCACCAGCGGCGTGTCGGTGCAGGCGGCAAGCCGCGCAAACGCCTCCTCCGAGAAGGCATGCCGGGCGCGTTCGGACATCACCAGTACGCGGCACTCGCCGAGCGCCTCGTCCCACGCGGCCAGTTCCAGCATGTTGCCCGCGAAGCGCTCGATCTGCCCCTGGTCGATCGCGATGATCTCGCGGCCACTGCCGCCCAGACTCTCGAGCACGCGATCACGATCGGCAGGCGCGATCGCCTCGATACCGACGACGACTGCCCGCTCGCCGATGCATAGGAGCACATTGGTGTGGTAGAGCGGCTTGCCGGCGCGGTCAGCGGCGTGGAACGCAACCGGCTGGTATCGGAGCTCGCGCGACCACTCGGCAAAGACTCGCGCGTCGGTGCGCGGAGAAATACAGGCGTATGCGATGCGGCGCCGGTGATCGAGAACCAGGCTCCCGGTACCTTCGAGATAGCGGCCGTGGGCCTCGTGCCCCGTCAGGTCGAGCACCCGCGACACGCTGTAGCCGAGCGCTTCGACGCACTCGATGACTTCGGGACGCCGGCGCTCGCGCCGCCGGCTCTCGGCCTGCATCGGGTAGAGGACCATCGTGCCGTCTTCATGGAAGCTCACCCAGTTGTTCGGAAATACCGCGTCGGGCGTGGGCGGCACCGGAGTATCGTCCAGGATCGCGACTGCCACTCCCTCGCTTCGCAGGGCGGCGGCGAAGGCATCGAACTCGGCGCACGCGGCAAGACCGGGTTCTTCATCGACAGGTGCGGGAGGGCGCTGGAAAGCGTTCGTGGCGGCGGTCTCGGGGTTGTAGGCGAAACCCGCGGGCCGCACCAGCAGCACCGCATCGGCGCACTGGCGGGCCGCACCGGCCCGCGGCGCCGCCGGCGCTTCACCCGGAGAGTGGCTGCTCATGATCGGCATTCTCTCACGGGGTGCCGGCCGCGGGCACCAAGCAAAAACCCCCGGAACCTCGCGGCTCCGGGGGTCTTGCATCTGAAAGCCTGGCAGTGACCTACTCTCGCATGCCCGAAGGGCACACTACCATCGGCGCAGAGCGTTTTCACTTCCGAGTTCGGAAAGGGATCGGGTGGTTCCCGCTCGCTATGGCCGCCAGGCAAACT
>JAJYTX010000065.1 GCA_021792815.1 Pseudomonadota bacterium | reverse complement strand
GTGCGCGTCCGTGCGGTCCGCTCTTTCGCTGGCGATTGTCCGGTCCGCACCGGCATGAGCCGACAGCCCTGCCTTGAGCAGGTCAGGATGCCGCCACGCGGCGGCGCCACGCGCAGGCGCGGATCAGGATCGCTCCTCCTCGTTGACCCCCTCGAGCCGTCGCTCTCGGCCCTCTCGGCCTGCCGCTCGACCTGTGCAGCACCCGCCGGGCCGGAGCGGCCGGCTTTTCCCGAAATGGTCAACCAGGAGCATCGGCGCGCACACTTCGTCGACCTGCCTGACCAGGGTGACGATCAGCCGGTCGAAGACGTCCGGCACCACGACGTGACCGCCCACGAATCCCAGACGCTCCCCCCTCGCGGCGAGCCAGCTCGAGCACCGATACCCGCAACGGCACGACCTTGACCAGGGGGCATCCCCGCCTGGGCGGTCGCGAAGACTCCCCCACGCCGCTGGGTCCCTGGATCGTGAGTCTTGAGGCTCGGCCGCCTGAATGCGGGTGACCTGTGCTGCCAGTCTAGACGCAGTCTATTTTAGTTAATTTGGCACCCACAGGGTACCGTACCGGCAAGGGTTGAAAGTCGGAGCATCCACGCGAGCGATGCCAGGTACCCCAAAACACCACCGGCTGGTCCTAGCCTTCCTCAGTCCGCCCCGGCTTCCGGCAGCGCTTGGCGGGCGTCGTTTGGGCGGTGCCACGCTCTGGGTCTCGCTGGCCGCTTCCGGCCCTGACCGGACGTTGGACCGGGTCAGGGATGCCGTTTGAGGATCGCTCTTATATTATTGTTTTTACTTGAAAATGAGTGGCGGAGAGGGTGGGATTCGAACCCACGTGCCGGTTTTACCCGACCATCCGATTTCGAGTCGGCGCCGTTATGACCGCTTCGGTACCTCTCCGGGGAGAACTGCTATTATAGCTGGACGTTTTTGTCCCTGTGGAGTCTGCCTGCGTGCGAAGACGCATCGGCAAACGGTTGAGAGGTGCCGGCTCCAGGGTCGTCGCCCTGTCCGCGATCACCGCTTTTGCGCTGCTGGTGCGCAGCGATCGCATGCCGACCCCGCTCGAGCAGATCCGCCAGCGCGGCGAGCTTCGCGTGGTGACGCTCAACCTTCCGACCTGCTACTACCTCGGAGCACGAGGCCCCAAGGGCCTGGAATACGATCTCGCCAAACGCTTTGCGGCCTCCCTCGGCCTGGGGTTGAAGATCTACGCGGTCGCGAACGAAGCGGACCTGAGGGCCGAGCTCGCTGCCGGACGCGCCGATATCGCCGCCGCTCAGATCACCGCGAACGCGGCATGGGACCAGGTCGGGGCCCCTGCGGAACCCTATGCCGAGATCCCCCAGCTGGTGGTCTATCGCAGCGGACAGCCCGCGCCCGACGACCTCCCACGGCTCCAGCATGCGATGCTCATCGTGCGGCCGCATAGCCCGCAGGAAGGCGTCCTGCAGAAACTGGAGCTGGTTGCGCCGTTCCTCAAGTGGCAATTCGCCCAATCGGACACCACCCCGCTCCAGGACGTGGCGGACGGTGCGGAGGGCTACGCGATAGAAGACGCCAGATCATACGCTTACGCTCGCCACCTGTTTCCGGGGACGCGCGTCGCGTTCAGCCTCCCCCAGGCTCGCCCGGTCCAGTGGATCGTCCGCCAGGGGGCGCCCGATCTGATGCGGGCAGTCAACCGATTCTTCCACGCGATCCGGGCCTCCGGGGAACTTGCGCGTCTCATGCACCGGGATACCGCTGAGGCGGACCCGATGCATTTCGAGGAATCACGTCTTTTCGAGCTGTACTTCACGCAGCGTCTGCCGCGCTATCGTGCCTGGTTCCAGGAAGCGGCGGCCCGCTACGGGTTCGACTGGCGGCTGCTCGCGGCAATCGGCTTCCAGGAATCCCGCTGGAATCCCGCAGCCATCTCTGCCGCCGGTGCCAAGGGCGTCATGATGCTGACTTCGGATACTGCTCAGGCAATGGGCATCACCGATCGCGCCAATGCCCGGGAAAGCATCTTCGCCGGCGCCCACTACCTGGCGGAAGTGCGCAAGATGATTCCGACGCACATTCCGCAACCCGATCGCACCTGGTTCCTCGTGGCCTCCTACAATGCAGGCTTCGGGCACATCGAGGATGCGCGCGTGCTGGCGCAGCGGATGGGCAAGAACCCCGACTCATGGGCCGCCGTGAGCCAGGTACTGCCCCTGCTTGCCGAGCCGCAATGGTACAGCCAAGCCCAAAACGGCTATGCGCAAGGCTGGCAGCCCGTGGAATATGTCAAGCGAGTGCGCGAGTTCATGCAGTTGCTCGAGTGGCAGCCCGGCGACGGCACGCTCATCCGGACGACTATTACGGTGCCGGAGGCGGTCGCAAGCCCCGCCGGCAGTTGACCCAGTCCTGTGTAAGGCGACCAGGCCAGGCGGCTCGGGGTCACCGGTGCGGCACGGCTGCGGCATTCGCCTCGGCGCGCAGTGCCCGGCGCTCCGTGAAAAATCTTCTGAGCAGTTCGCCGCACTCTTCCATCAGCACGCCGCCGAACACATCCACCCGGTGGTTGAGCCCGGGTAGCGCAAACAGGTCAATGGCGCTGCCGGCCGCCCCGGCGCGCGGATCCCATGCGCCGAATACCAGCCTGTCCACCCGCGCGTGCACGATGGCCGAGGCACACATGGGACAGGGCTCCAACGTCACATACAAAGTGGTGCCGGCCAGGCGGTAGCTGCCGAGGGAGCGTCCCCCGGCGCGCAGCGCCTCGACCTCCGCATGCGCAGTCGGATCGTGGCTGCCGATCGGGTGGTTGGCCCCCACGGCGATCACCTTCCCCTCGCGCACCAGCACCGCACCCACTGGAACCTCCCCGCCGCGGTGCGCCTGCCCGGCCTGTTCGAGCGCGACGCGCATGAAATCCACGTCACCGCGCATAGCGAGCTCCATCCTCTAAAATGCCTCAACGTCGCTGACGCGGGCGCGAAGCCGGCCCTTGGCGAGGCGTGTGCCGAGTTCCTCGCCGGCGGCAACCGTCGTGGCATCGGTGACCACTGATCCATCGGCCCGGGTCACGATCGCAAAGCCACGTGCCAGGGTCGCGAGCGGACTGGCGGTGTGCAGCGTCCGGTGCGCCAGATCGACCCGGTGAGTCAGGCGCGAGAGTTGTCCCTCGATTGCGCGGCCGAGCCGTGCCCCGAGCGCTTCGCTGCGCCCGAGATGCTCGCGCATCAGGTTCTCGGGCGATCGCTGCGCCAGCCTCGCGAGGGTCTCGGCGAGGCGGTTGCGGTTGACGTGCAGTCCGTTCCGCACGGCGCCTGCGAGTCGCTGCTCGAGATCGTCCAGGCGCTGCGCCTGATGCGCCAGACGCATCCCGGGATGCGCAGATCTCAAGCGCGCGCCCGCGCTCTCGGATCGATGGGACAGCGCACGCAACTCGCGTCGGATGCAGACGCCCAAGCGCTCGGCCGTGCGTGCCAGCTCATCGAGACAGGTCTGGCGGTCCGGGACCACCAACTCCGCCGCGCCCGATGGGGTCGGGGCCCGGGCGTCCGCCGCAAAGTCCGCGATCGTGAAGTCGATTTCGTGGCCGATGCCGCTCACCACCGGAATGGCGCAGGCGCGTATGGCGCGCGCCACACGCTCGTCGTTGAAGCACCACAGGTCCTCGATCGACCCTCCACCGCGCGCCAGGATCAGCACGTCGCACTCGGCTCGCGTTGAGGCCAATCGCAGCGCTTCGACGATCGACGGTGCGGCGCCCGCCCCCTGCACCGCGGTCGGATAGACCAGGACCGAAGCGGGCGGAAAGCGGCGCGCGAGGATATTGAGCACATCGCGAATCGCCGCTCCGGTGGGCGAGGTGACCACGGCAATGCGGCGCGGAAAGCGCGGCAGGCTGCGCTTGCTCTCGCGCGCGAACAGCCCCTCGGCGGCAAGCTTGGCCTTCAGCCGCTCGAACTCTCGTTGCAAAGCGCCGACACCGGCCTCCTCCAGATGCTCGACGATGAGCTGGTAGTCTCCGCGTGGCTCGTACAGGCTGACGCGACCGCGCACCAGCACCTGCTGACCCGCCTTGGGCGTGAATCCCACTGCCGAGTTCTTCAGGCGGAACATCGCGCAGCGCACCTGCGCCTCGCGGTCCTTGAGCGAGAAATACCAGTGCCCGGAAGCCGGCTGCGAGAAGTTCGACAGCTCCCCCTCCACCCACACCGCCCCCAGCCCCCGCTCGAGGAGCGTGCGCACCTCATGGTTCAGGCGCGAAACCGTGAAAACAGTGTGCCCGGTCGAGCCGGCTTCGAGGTCCGGGGGAACGATCGATGGCATGCCGCCACCATACCACCTGCGGTTTACGCACGCCCGGCCCATGCGTAGAATTAGCTATGCGAATTCTCGAAGAAGCCCTGACGTTCGACGACGTCCTGCTCGTTCCGGCCTACTCCCAGATCCTGCCGCGCGAGGCCGATCTTTCCACGCGGCTGACCCGCCGGATCCGCCTGAACCTGCCGCTGCTGTCGGCTGCCATGGATACGGTCACCGAGGCCCGCCTCGCCATCACCATCGCCCAGGAAGGCGGCATCGGCATCGTCCACAAGAGCATGAGCATCGAGGCCCAGGCGCGTGAGGTGGGTCGGGTCAAGAAATTTGAAAGCGGCCTGATCACCGATCCGATCACCGTGCCGCCTACCATGACCATCCGAGAGGTGCTCGAGCTGACCCGCTCTCGGGGCATCTCCGGCGTGCCGGTGGTGGCCGGCAAGAAGGTCGTCGGCATCGTCACCCACCGTGATCTGCGCTTCGAGCAGAAGCTCGACGCGCCGGTTTCCTCGGTCATGACACCGAAGGAGCGCCTGATCACGGTGCGCGAGACCACGCCGAAGGAAGAAGTGCTGGCTCTGCTGCACAAGCACCGCATCGAGAAGGTGTTGGTCGTCAACGACGCGCAAGAGCTCGCCGGCATGATCACCGTGAAGGACATCCAGAAAGCCAGGGAATTCCCGCGGGCATGCAAGGACGAAGGCGGACGGTTGCGCGTCGGCGCCGCCGTCGGCACCACCGCCGACACCCTGGATCGGGTCACGGCATTGCGCGAGGCGGGCGTTGACGTGATCGTCGTCGACACGGCGCACGGCCATTCCCGGGGCGTGATCTCGACCGTCGAACGCATCAAGAGCCAGTGGGCCGATCAGCAGGTGATCGCCGGCAACATCGCGACGGCCGAAGGGGCGCGCGCACTGGTTGCAGCGGGCGCCGATGCGGTGAAGGTAGGCATCGGACCGGGCTCCATCTGCACGACCCGCATCGTCGCCGGTGTGGGCGTGCCGCAGATCACGGCGGTGTCGAACGTCGCGGAGGCGCTGCGTGACAGTGATGTGCCGCTCGTCTCCGACGGCGGCATCCGCTTCTCCGGTGACATCGCCAAAGCGATCGTCGCGGGCGCCCACGCCGTCATGATCGGCAGCCTGTTCGCCGGCACCGAGGAGTCCCCCGGCGAGGTGGAGCTGTACCAGGGCGCTTCCTACAAGTCCTACCGCGGCATGGGCTCGCTCGGGGCGATGGCCGAACGCCACGGCTCGGCGGACCGATACTTCCAGGATGCCGCCACGGAGCTCGAGA
This sequence comes from Pseudomonadota bacterium, assembly GCA_021792815.1. The sequence continues at coordinate 4,608 of JAJYTX010000065.1, read as the reverse complement.
AGCTCGTGCCCGAGGGCGTCGAGGGCCGCGTGCCCTACAAGGGCAGCGTGGTCACCATCCTGCAGCAGCTCGCCGGCGGATTGCGCGCGGCCATGGGCTACACCGGCAGCCGCGACATCATGGAAATGCGCACGCGCCCGGTGTTCGTGCGCGTCACCAGCGCCGGCGTCCGCGAGAGCCACGTGCACGATGTCACCATCACCAAGGAAGCGCCCAACTACCGGGTGTCCTAGTGGAGAATATCCACGCCCACCGCATCCTGATTCTCGATTTCGGGGCGCAATACACCCAGCTCATCGCACGCCGCGTGCGCGAGCTCGGCGTGTACTGTGAGATCCACCCCTGGGACATCAGCGACGCGGAAGTGCGTGCCTACGCGCCCCGCGGAGTGATCCTCTCCGGCGGACCGGAGTCGGTCACGGACACTCATCCGCCCCAGGCGCCCGCGGCGGTGTTCTCTCTCGGCGTGCCGGTCCTCGGCATCTGCTACGGCATGCAGACCATGGCGCAGCAGCTCGGCGGCCGAGTGGACCGCTCCATCGAGCGGGAGTTCGGCTACGCCGAGGTGACGCTCACCGGCGAGTGCCGTCTGTTCGATGACATAGAGGACCGCCGCGACGCCGAGGGCCGCGCCGTCCTTGACGTGTGGATGAGTCACGGTGATCGGGTGGGCCTGCTGCCCGCGGGCTTTGCCGGCGCCGCTGCCACTGGCTCGATCCCTTTTGCCGCCATGTGCGACGAGCGGCGCCGGTTCTACGGAGTGCAGTTCCACCCGGAGGTCACGCATACCACTCAGGGCGCCCGCCTCCTGGAACGTTTCGTTCGCGGCATCTGCGGCTGCGATGCCCTGTGGAGCACCGGCAACATCATCGAGGACGCGATCGCGCGGGTGCGCACCCAGGTCGGGGACGGCAGGGTTCTGTTGGGACTGTCGGGCGGCGTGGACTCCTCGGTGGTGGCGGCGCTGCTGCACCGGGCCATCGGTGATCAGCTCGTATGCGTGTTCGTGGATCATGGCCTGCTGCGCCTCGGCGAGGGCGACCAGGTGATGGCCACCTTCGCCGAGCATCTCGGCGTGCAGGTCATCCGCGTGGACGCCGAACAGCGCTTCCTCGGCGCGCTCGCCGGGGTCGCGGATCCGGAAGCCAAGCGCAAGATCATCGGTCGGACTTTCGTGGAAGTGTTCGACGAGGAATCCCGCAGGCTCGCGGGTGTGCAGTTCCTCGCCCAGGGCACGATCTATCCCGACGTGATCGAATCCGCCGGGGCCCGCACCGGCAAGGCGCACGTCATCAAGTCGCACCACAACGTGGGTGGACTCCCGGAAAAAATGCACCTGAAGCTGGTCGAACCGCTGAGAGAGCTGTTCAAGGACGAGGTGCGCCGCCTCGGCATCGAGCTCGGCCTGCCGCGCGAGATGGTCTACCGTCACCCGTTTCCCGGTCCGGGACTCGGCGTCCGCATCCTCGGCGAAGTCCGCAAGGAATATGCCGACCTGCTGCGCCGCGCCGACGCGATCTTCATCGACGAGCTGCGCCGGCACGATCTGTACGACCGCACCAGCCAGGCGTTCGCGGTCTTCCTGCCTGTGCGCTCGGTCGGCGTCATGGGCGACGGCCGGCGTTACGACTACGTCGTCGCATTGCGCGCGGTCGAAACCGTCGACTTCATGACGGCTCACTGGGCCCGCCTGCCCTACGATTTCCTCGACCTCGTCTCCCGTCGCATCGTCAACGAGATCAACGGCATCTCCCGCGTCGTCTACGACATCAGCGGCAAGCCGCCCGCGACCATAGAGTGGGAGTGACCCAGGGCCTTTTGCCGTCGCTCCGCCTCCCGAATAGCAGCAACGCGCCGCCCGGAATCACTCACCTGCGCGTATCGAACCAGGCGAAGTAGCGCCGGCCCGCGCCGACCACGACGCCCGGACAGTTCACCTCACAGTGCCCCGACCAGGTGCCGATGGCCGAGAGTGACCGCGCGCCGCGCCGGAGCATCTTCCCGGCATGCGGCAGATTCATAGCACTCCAACAGGCTGTGTGATCACCAGCCCACTCGTCCCACACGGCTGCGCCTCACCCCTCGCGGTGCGCGGCGACCACCGGGTCGACCGAATGAATCTGCGCGGCGTCGAAGAATTCCATTTGCCCCGGCATCAGCGCCGATACATCGATGCTCTTGTTAACCAGGTCGATCACCAGGGAAACATGCCCAACGCGCCCCGGCACCAGCCAGTGCACCAGATATTGACCCTCGCGCAACTGACGGGCGCGATACGGCAGCAGGACCGGCGGCGGACTGCCCGGATCAGCAGCCACCGTTCCCTCCGGACCCTTGATCATCCTGAATGAAACATGGCCATCATCGAATGTCAGAAGGTATTCGCGACCCTGTGAATACGTGTAGTGAAGACGCTTCCCATCCAAATACGATGTCGCAGTCCCGCCAATCTCGTCTCCTGGCCGGAATTCGTGCTCATACTTCGTCATCGTGTCCACTCCTATTGAGCATTGAATCAACGCGCGAGGCTTTTTGCCTCTTTTGCCGTCTCCTTCCACTGGAGCATCCAGACACACCGTGACCAGATGCGACGGGTCCCGGTTGGAGAGCCCGGCGCGCCACGGATTGCATCAACTCGGCATGCGGCAAAGAATTCGAGCAGCCGGCAGGGTCCGCTTCGATAAGCGGCCGGTGTCCGGCATTGGCCAGGGTGCGTACCGAGCGCGCCGCCGTATGGGCACTGAAGTCCGCACGGCATCCGTGCTGCCCGCAGGCATGCCGGCCCGCATAGATCGGCGGAAACACCATCACTGCCGTCATCACTGTCCGATCGGCAAGACGGGAAATCCCGCCCCAGCAACCCTGCAACCGCGGCAAGGAACGCCTCGGGCAGCTTCCTCGCCAGGGCGAGGGCTATCCGAGCATGCCGCCGGTGCACGGCACCGGAGCATGCCTGCGTGTGCCCGAGAAGACGACTCACGCCAACGGGCAGTGGACGCGGCGGCCCGCGCAACACCGGCAGGCACATGTCGCCACCGTCGCGCTCGCTGCCGATTCCCAGGCCGCGACCTACCACGTGTCGTGCGAGCAGGGTTGCATTGACTTCAGCCTTCACATCCTGCAGCATCGTAACGATACCATGTGGTTTCGATAATATGCCACAACGAAAACGAAGGCGCGAGGTCTCGGTCAGTCGCGATCCGGCCGTCGTCCGAGCCCGCATTCTCGATGCCGCCCAGGTCGAGTTCATGACTCACGGCTACGTGGCCGCCAGCACCAATCGCATCAGCCGGGCCTTCGGGGGCTCCAAGGCGACACTGTTCCGGCACTTTTCCACCAAGATCGGCTTGCTCGAGGCGGTGGTGCAGCGCATTGCCGCCGAGTGGCGCAGCGCCGTCGACTGGCGCGGCATCAACAGCCCGGAGCCCGCCGAGTGGTTGACGGTCTTCGCCCACCGGGTCCTGGTCTGGATCCTCAGGGACGAGCCACTGTTCATCGGGCGGCTGGCGATCACCGAAGGCGAGCGATTGCCACACCTGAAAAGCCTCTTCCATGCCACTGCCGGCCGACCACTCCAGGTGGTGCTGTCCCGGCAGCTGCGCATCTGGACGAAGCAAGGCCAGACTGACGTACCGGACCCGCGGCACGCCGCATTGCATTTCCTTGACCTGCTGGTCGCTGGGCAGGTCAGCCGCCGGCTCTACGGCGAGCCGGCGCAGTCGGAACGCCGACTCCGTGCACATGTTGCGAGCGCGGTAGCACTGTTTCTCAATGGCTGTGGAACCCACCGGAAATCTTTCGCATGACGACGCCAGTGCACTTTGTCGGCAGTATCGGCCTCGACACGGTCGATGAGGTCTTCAGTACGGTGGGCCGCGCGCTGCGGACGCGGCTGCCACGCTGTCCGGATGGCGAAGTGGGTGGCCGGCGCCTGTGGATCACCTGGCAGTGGCCGTTGCTGCGCGCATCGCCTTGGCTGCAGGCAGATGACGATCGCCTGATTGCCGGACTCGGCGTGTGCCAGGTACGGCTGCGCAGCGCTGCCGATGCCGCGGGACTCGAGTTCGGCGAACTGGGCTATGCGCGCGAGGCGCGGGCATCCTATGTCGATTTCCTTGCGGCTCGCCAGCGGGGCACGTTGTCTTCGGGAACGCGCTTGCAGGTGTCGCTGCCGACTCCCCACGCCGTCGTCCAGGCATTCGTCGTCCCGCAGGATGTACCGCGCGTACTGCCAGCCTACGAGAGAGCCATGTTGCTCGAGCTCGGGCGAATCGTCGCCGCGATCCCGAGCCACGATCTGGCGATCCAGTGGGACGTCTGCACCGAGATGCTGACTTGGGACGGACGCAACCCGCACCTGCCGGCCATCCCGCAGATGGCTGCGGTGTTCTCCGCCACCTTTGCCCGGCTGACTGCTGCAGTGCCGCCCGAAGTACAGCTGGGCTTTCACCTGTGCTACGGGGACCTTGACGCCGAACATGCCGTGCAGCCGGAGGACCTCGGCAAGGCAGTGGAACTGGCGCAGTTGCTGATTGGCTCGGCGCCGCGCGCGGTCGACTGGATTCACATGCCGGTGCCGGCGGCGCGCGATGACGCGGCCTATTTCGC
>JAJYTX010000064.1 GCA_021792815.1 Pseudomonadota bacterium | reverse complement strand
TCATGCCGCCAAAGCGTCACGGCGCCGGACACGCCCCGGTAGAATGCGCGCCCTGGCAAACGGTGATTCCGGGAGAGCCTTTTGGCGGCATTCGGCAGCGAGCGTGTCCTCTCCGTGCAGCACTGGACCGACACGCAGTTCACCTTCACGACGACGCGCAGCGCGGGCCTGCGTTTCGAGAACGGGCAGTTCGTCATGGTGGGACTGCGCGTGGACTCGCGGCCGCTGCTGCGCGCCTACAGCATCGCCAGCGCCAACCACGAGGAACACCTGGAGTTTCTCAGCATCAAGGTACCCGACGGACCGCTGACCTCGCGCCTGCAGCACATCCGCGCAGGCGATGAGGTACTGGTCAGCCACAAGCCGACCGGCAGCCTGGTACTGCACGACCTCAAGCCGGGCAAGCGCCTGTACCTGCTGTCGACGGGCACCGGCGCCGCGCCGTTCATGAGCGTGATCAAGGACCCCGAGACCTACGAGCGCTTCGAGCGCGTGATTTTCGTGCACGGTGTCCGCTGGTCGCGTGAGTCCGCGGTCGTCAGGCATCGGATCGAGGCGCTCAAGTCTCACGAGTTCCTCGGCGAGTGGGTGCGCGAGAAGCTGCTGTACTACCCGGCGGTGACGCGCGAGCCGCACGTGAACCGCGGCAGGCTGACCACCCTCATCAAGTCCGCGAGGCTCTCGTACGACCTGGGGCTGCCGCCGCTCGATCCGGCCGACGACCGGGTCATGATCTGCGGCAGCCCGGCCATGCTCAGCGACACCTGCGCGCTGCTCGATGCGCGCGGTTTCCGCATCTCGCCGCACATCGGCGAGGCCGGCGATTACGTCATCGAGCGCGCCTTCGTCGCCAGATAACCGCCCCCAGGCGCGCGGCCGCAGGCGCACGCCACGCGATTGGCCCCCGGCGGGCCGCCTGGTCGGCCGGGCGCGCCGTTCGCCGCTCACCTTACGCGACAGTGCCGGACGCACGGTCGGCCACGGCATCGGCCCGAGCCGACAGAAGCCAGAGCAACGCGCCGATACCGACCGCGAACGGCACGATCAAGACCGCCGTTGCGAGCGAGGTCATGTCCGACATCCAGCCGATGATGAACGGTGAAACAGCGTCCCCGAGCGCGTGGATGGCGAAGATGCTGAGCGCCACGGCGCAGGCTCTTTCCGCCGGGCTGACCAGGTTGACGATCGCCGTGTTGATCGGACCGGTGGACATGAACAGCAGCAGCTCGGCGATGATCAGCGCCGTGTAGTACACCTCGGGCCGGTGCACGGCGAGTGCCAGGTAAGTCGCCGGCACCGCCAGCAGCGTGACCCAGCCCGACATCCACAGATACGCCTGGCGCGAGAACCTCAGCCAGTAATCGCCCAGCCACCCGCCGACGAAGGTGCCCACGAAGCCCGTGACCACCACGATCGCGCCGAAGCCCGCGGTGGCCTCGGCACTCGAAACGCCGCGCACGCGCTCGAGAAAGGTGGGCATCCAGATCGCCAGCCCCCCGAGGGCAAATGTGTAGGCGGCATAGCCGAGCACGGTGAGCACATACGGCCGCCGCCGCAGCAACCGGGCGTAGACAGCCCAGGATCCCGGCGGCAGCGTCAGTGCCGCCGCGGCGCCCATGGCCGCGATCTCCCCGGTATCCCGGGAACCGCGCGGCGGATCGGGCAGGCGCCAGATCCACAGCGCGAGCAGCACCCCCGGAATTCCCGCGACGTAGAACGCCGCATGCCAGCCGTAATGGGCGAGGACGACCCCGCCGACGATATAGCCGAGCGCCGCGCCCACCGGAATCGCCATGTTGAACACGGCGAAGGCTCTGCCGCGGGTGCGTGGCGCGAAGTAGTCCGCGAGCAGCGACGGCGTGATGGTGCCGTAGGCCGCCTCGCCGACGCCGACCGCGGCGCGCGCCCCGAGCAGTTGCAGATAGTTGCCGGCCAGCCCCGAAAGCCCCGTGGCCACGCTCCACAGGAACACGCCGATGGCGATCGGCCGGGTGCGCGAGCCGCGGTCACCCAGTCGTCCGAAGATCGGCGCCGCCAGCAGGTACACGATCACGAAGCCGCTCATCAGCGCCCCGAGCTCTTTGTCGGTCGTACCCGGCCACGCCTGCTTCAGCGCCGGCAGCAGCGCCGAGACGACATAGCGATCGAGATAATTGAGCAGGTTGACCCCGGTCAGCACCGACAGCGAGACCATCGAGGCGCGCCGCACGCTCTGCGTTGTATCAGACACCCGCGCCCTCCTGCGCCACGCGCTGCGCCGCCGGCCGCTGCTCAGGCTCGCCGCCGTCTGCGGCGCCGCTCAGCAGCGGCAGGCGTATCTCGGCCAGCCACCGCGTGCCGACCGGCGCCGCCGTGAACGAGGCCCGCCCGCCAAACTGGATGGCCAGCCGCTCGTGCACGTTCTTGAGGCCTATGCCCTCGCCGTGCACCGGCTCTTCGGCGGACAGGGTGTTGGAAACGCGCAGCCAGAGCCAATCACCGGCCGCGCCCGCCTCGACGCTGATCTCGACCTCGCCGGGATGACTGGCCACGCCGTGCACGACCGCGTTCTCGATGAGCGGCTGCAGGATCAGGCTCGGCACCCAGGCCGAGGGCAGCCCGTTCGGCTCGGGCACGTGAACGGTGAGCCGATCGGAGAAGCGTCGCTGCTGCAGCGACAGGTACAGGCGCGCGAACTGCAGCTCCTCGGACAGGCGCGAGAACTCATGCTCACCGGCGTGCAGCAGCCGGCGCAGCAGGTCCGCCAGCTGCACGATCATGCTGCGGGCATCGGCGGGATTCCACTCGATCTGGCCATGAATGGTGTTGAGCAGGTTGAACAGCGAATGCGGCGAGAGCTGCATCCGCAGCGCCGCCAGGTGCGCCGAGGAAAGCGCCCGCTCGAGCGCCGCGGAGCGGGCCTGCGTGTCGCGCAGCCGACGGTAGACGTCGAAACCGTTCGCCAGCGCCAGCGCGAAGCCGTAGGCGAGCAGAAAGTTGATGAAGCTCGCCACCCACAGCTGCAGCATCGGACCGATGGCGAGCGGCGCCCGGGGGCTGAGCCCGCTCAGAAACTCGAGCGTCGCCTGATGAAAGCCGACCCGCGCCGCGAGCCCCAGCCACAGGCTCGGATCCCCGAGCGCGGCAAAGCCGACCCCGAGCAGCACCTGCAGCGGCAGGCGCCGCGCGAGCGGCTGCCAGCCGAGGTGCAGCGAGGCCCACACGCAGCCGAGCAGCGGCGGATACAGAATCAGGTGCTGCAGCGCCCGCACCTGCCACGGGGCAAACAGCGTGCCCACATGCAAGGCCGTGAGGCTGGACTGCACCCGATTGGCGTACAGCACGTCCGAGAGCGTCACGTAAACCCAGAAGACCGTGACGATCAGCAGCAGCGGCCGGAGGCGGGTGCTCATAAGCCCGGAAGGCTATCATTGCCGCCATGGAAATCTTCAAGGAATTCCGCATCGAGGCGGCGCACCGCCTGCCCAACGTCCCGCCCGGCCACAAGTGCGCGCGGCTGCACGGGCATTCCTTTCGCATCAGGGTGCACGTGGAGGGTCCGGTCGACCCGATGACCGGGTGGGTCTGCGACTTCTCGGCGCTGAAGAGAGCCTTCGCGCCGCTGCACGAAGCGCTGGACCACCGCTATCTCAATGACATCGCCGGACTCGAGAACCCCACGAGCGAGCGCCTCGCGCAGTGGATCTGGCAGCGTCTGAAGCCCGCGCTGCCGGCCCTCAGCCGCATCATCATCCGCGAGACCTGCACCAGCGGCTGCGAGTACCGCGAGTAGGCCCAAGCGCCGCCTGAGCTCGCGCTATTCGCAGGTTCCCCCGAGCAGCCCCGCCTTGAGCTGCCGTCCAGGGGGTCTCGGCCCCAGCCAGATCCCGAGAAAGGCTCTGGCAAAGTCATCGCCCGCGACGGTACCCCGCGGCACACCGTCGAGCAGATACGTAATCCCCTTCCCCGGGACGTGCACGAACGCCATGCTCTGGCCGGATTTTACGCCCACCATCCAGCGGTCGAACTGCGCGAGGCGGCTGCGCAGCTGCGCCCGCTCGGCCGGGGCGCTCTTGGCGAACCCGTCGTTCCAGGCATCGCGCAACCGGCTGGCGCTGACACTCCACAAGAAGTGCAGCATGATCTCGCTGGGTTCGCTGGCGCGCAGGATGGCCGAGGCATCCCGCGAGGGGTGCGCCAGGTACAACGCCCCGACATACACCTTGATCCTGAAAAAAGTGGCCTTGCGGATCCCCAATCCGTTCAGCGTGAGGGCCTGACCCTGCGCACTGAGGTGCTCGGGAAACGACACGCCGTCGCACTCGCGCGCCCGGGCGGCGCCGAGCGGGAGAATCAGCGCCGCGGCCAGAGCGGCCCAGCACCCACGCATTTTCATCGCGCTCCCTTCGCCGCCCGCGCAGCGGTCGGCGGCGCAAGCCTACCACGGCCTCACAGATGCAGTCCCGTCAACGTCAGGATGCGCACCAGGACCAGTCCGCCGGCAATGACGAGGTAACCGCGCAGCGCCACCATCGCCAGGCGCGTGAGCGGCGTCATGCGCACCCGCCCGAGAGAGCCGAGCGCCGGCATCTGCCAGGACTCGCGTACGCCCGGAGCGAACCGCCGCACGGGTGCGCGCAGCGCTTTGATGAACGGCGGCATGGCGGCCACGAGTCCGGCCGCCGCGCCCCCCAGCAGCACCGTCACCATCCAGTGGGCACTGATGCCGGGCCACAGCACCGCCGCGGTGAGGATCAGCGACAGCAGCAGCAGCACCCCGATCACCAGCCCGGTGAACAGGTTGAGCCAGGGACCGTTGACCCAGGGACCGAGCACTTCCTCGTCGTTGCACAGCAGCAGCAGGAAGACCGTGGCACTCGGCAGCAGCACGCCCGCCAGGGTCTGCACCGCGTTGGTGAGCAGCCCCAGAGGCGTGCCCGGGGTGAGCACCAGCACCGCCGACAGCCCGATCAGTCCCGCGTAGATCACGTAGAACGCCTTGGCCTCCTTCGGCCGGGCATGCAGCGAGTGCCGCAGCGCCAGCACGTCACCGACCGCGTAGGCCGTCGAGAGCGACACCGCCATTGCGCCGATGATGCTGGCATCGATCAACGCCACCGCGAAACACACCCCGGCGGCGTGACCGACATACCGGCCGAGGCCGGCGGCCACCGCTGCCGCGTTCTGGAAGGCGCCGAACTGCGGGCGGCCGGCGAACGTCGCCGCGGTGAAGGCGATCATGGCCACCGCTCCGATCACCACCAGGACGATTCCGAGCACCAGGTCTAGCCGCTCATAGTTGACAAAACGGGTCGTGATGCGCTTGTCGATGACGTAGCTCTGCTGGAAAAAGAGTTGCCACGGCGCGACGGTCGTGCCGACGATGGCGATGATGAGCAGCATGATGTCGCTGAGGCGCCCCTGCGGCAGCTGCGGCACGAGCAGGTCATGGGCGACCTGCGCCATCGGGGGATGAACCCAGAGAAACAGCGGCACGAGCAGCAGGCTCGCGAACACCAGCAGCATCGAAAAGCGCTCGAAGCGCCGGAAATCTCCGGTGCCCGCCGCGGCGACGATGACCACGGCCGCGGCCAGCACGCCGAGGGGACGCGACAGACCGAGATAGCCGAGCGCCAGACTGATGCCGATGAATTCGGTGACGATGGTGAGCGCATTGAGCAGCAGAAGATCGATGACGCTGAAGGCGCCCCAGAATCGTCCGAAGCGTTTCAGGATGAGCCGTGCATGACCCACGCGGGTCACCGAGCCCAGCCGCAGGACCATCTCCTGGTTGACGTAGAGCACGGGCACCAGCAGCAGCAGCGTCCACAGCAGCTTCGTGCCGTAATTCTGCCCCGCCTGCGCATAGGTACCAAACGCGCCCGCATCGTTGTCGCCCACCATGACGATGAGGCCCGGCCCCAGGATTGCCAGCAGCGTGCGCAGCCGGGCGCCCCAACCGGTGCGCGCGGCAAGGTCGCTCCGGCGGATGCTGCCGAACGCGCCATGGATATCGCCAGCGTGCGCTTCCTCCTCGAGGACGACACCGGCCTGCGCGCCATGAGCGTCTGAATAAGACATGGGCATTACCTCGATCAACGTCGGGCGCCGCCGGGGTACGGCGGCGCCAATGCGAACGCTTCTGGAGGATGCTTTTGACCGGCTCGGCCGGTCTGCCCGCGGCTGTCGCCGCGCGGCAGGCACCGTCCCACTGGGATTGCGAGACGGTGACGAGGCGGAGGCAGGAACCCTCGGCCAGGAGGCGTCTCGCTGATCAGTCAGCGACGAAGCGGCTACTGGGTCCAGGGTCCATTGAGTGTCCGGGTGGGTGCGATGGCGCGCATCTTAGGCGCCGGCGCGCTCAAGTCAAGTGATCTGTCACCAGATCCGGCCAACATCGGTGTTGAGCGGGTCCGCGGCGGTGCGTCGCCGTCGCGATGGGCCGGACCGTGGTTCGCGATGCCAGCCCTGACAGCCGGGCCACGCCCGCAGGCCGCCCGCGGCGAAACCCGGTTTCGGGCCGGGCGGTTCCCTCAGGAAGCGGGCTCGGGGACTGCGCCCGCCACCGTCTCGGCCTGCTTCCTGTCGAAGCGCTTCGAGTCCACCTTGAGGTATGCGACACCTTCTTCCGGAACCACCACCGCCTCAGCCACGCCGGGCACCTGCAGCAGTTGCGCCGACAGCCGCTCGCCATCGACGACGGAGCCGATGCGCAAGATACGCGAGGCGAGATAGCTCGGGCGGCGCATGGTGGAGGCGATCAGCAGCCATAGCAGCGCCACGGCACCGGCGCATTCGAAGACCGCCGCGGCGCCGAAGCGCTGATGGATCCAGCCACCGGCTACGCCGCCGACGAAAATGCCGAGAAACTGCGAGCTCGAGTACACGCCGGTCGCCGTGCCCTTGGAAGCGGCCGGTGCGATCTTGGTGACGAGCGACGGCAGGCTCGCTTCCATCACATTGAACCCCGCGAAAAACACCGTCACCGCCGAGAGCAGCACCCACTTGTCCTGACCGCCCGCGGCGAGCATGAACTGGCTGGCCGCCAGCGCCGCGACCGCGGCCACGAGCACCGCCTTCATGCGCCGCAGGCGCTCGGCCACGATGATCACCGGCACCATCACCGCCACCGACACCAACAGCACCGGCAGGTACACGCGCCACTCGGCGCCGGCGTGCATCCCGAGAGTGCCGGCCAGCAGCACCGGCACCACCAGGAAGCTCGCCGTCAGCATGGCGTGCAGCGCGAAAATACCGAAATCCAGGCGCAACAGCTCGGGATTGCGCAGCGTCGCGCCGAGCAGCGCCGGCACCGCCTCGGCGTCGCGGTGCACGCTCAGCTGCCGCGGCGCCGGCACGATGAACAGCGTGATCGCGATACCGAGCACCGCCAGCGCCGCCATGAGCCAGAAAATGCCGCTGATCCCGATCCATCCGCCCACCACGGGACCGGCCACGATGGCCACCAGGAACGACAGCCCGATCGTCATGCCGACCATCGCCATGGCCTGGGTCCGATGGTCTTCGGATGTCAGATCCCCGACCGTCGCCAGGATCACCGAGCCCACGGCACCGGCGCCCTGCAGCGCCCGCCCCCAGATCATGCCGTCGATGGTGTGGGCCCTCGCCGCCACCGCGCTGCCGAGCCCGAACAGCGCCAGGCCGAGGACGATCATCACCTTGCGCCCGAAGCGGTCCGACAGGATGCCGAAGGGCATCTGCAGCAGGCCTTGAGTCAGGCCGTAAATGCCGAGCGCGAGTCCGATCGTGTAGGCGCTTGCCCCCGGCAGGTGCCGCGCGAAACTCGCGAACACCGGGTAGATCATGAACAGCCCGAGCATGCGGACCGAGAATACGGAAGCCAGCGAAGCGGCGGCCCGCAGTTCTTGTTTTTCCATCAGGCGTTTTGGATTGAGCTCAGTTGGGCCCGCGATTGAGCGAGCCTGTGCTTGACCCCCGCGCGCTCGCGAGGAGCGGGCGGACCCGGAGCCGCCGCCAAGCCCTCGCCGAGCAGGGACAGCGCAGCGAGAGGCCGGTTTCGCCCCGCAGGGTGAGGTGCGGCGCACGTAGTGTACTCCCCCGTGCCGGGTGATGGGGCGACGGAATGCCGGGCAGGGTCAGCCCGGTCCGGTGGATCAGGCGCCTGTGCGGGCGAGTCTCGATTGAACCGGTACCGAGGCGCGCATAGACTGATCGAAGCACATTCCTCAGGCGACAGGCTGGCTCATGCAGGGCTCATTCTTCCGCTTCTACGTACACGAAGACCATCGCCATCACGGGCGGCTCGCATGGGAGTGGCTGCTCGAGCAGGGCAACCGCCTCGGCATCCGCGGCGGCTCGGCATTCAAGGCCATGGCCGGCTTCGGCCGCCATCACACACTGCACGAGGCGCGCTTTTTCGAGCTCGCCGGCACGCTCACCGTCGAGGTGGAATTCATCGTGACAGCGGACGAGGGACAGAAGCTTCTCGAGCTGCTGCACCGCGAGAAGCTGCGTCTGTTCTATGTCTCGACACCGGCGCACTTCGGCGTGGTCAATCCTGATGCCGCCGACCCGCCCTCGCTCACCACCGATCCGTGACATCCGCCCGGCTGTCGCGTGCGCGCACCGGCAGCGGCGCAGACGCTCGCCCGGCGTACCGGCCGGCGCCCTCCCGCGAGCAGCCTGCCGTGCCGCGCAATTGACGCCTCACGGGTAACCGCGGTCCGCACAGCCTGTCCGGACCGCGGTCCTGAGACTATGGCTTGGCGTGCGCGGCCATGATCCGCGCGAGCAGGTTCGGCCTGCCCTTGATCCGCACCAGGTGCGGATAGCGCGGACCGCCGAAGTAGCTGACCGAGTAGGTGTGGAACCAGCCGTCCTGCGAGACGAGGAACGTGGTCGGCTGCCGGGTCTTCTGCGCCTGCTTCATCACATACTGCAGCACCGGGGACGAATAGGCCTGACCGTCCACGGCCTCGATCTTCATCCCCGGCGCCATACCCGCCTGCCACGCCGGCGAGCCCTGGCGCACGTCGCTGAGCGCTCCGCCCTTGCCGATGTTGAAGCCGTAGGTCAGCCACTGCGGGTTCTCATGGAAGGTGGCTTCCGCGGCCCGCGTGAACCGGTTGGGCTTGGCGGTGTACACCAGTCGCCAGCCCGCCCGCTCGATCTCTTGGGTCGGCGGCAGCTTGGCGACCTGGTACACGTGGCGCTCGAAGAAGGCATGCCAGTCATAAGGCACCACTTCATTGAGCAGACGCTCGATGTCGGCCCGGGTGTAGGTCTTGGTGATCGGGCCGGTCAGCGCCGGCGCGGAATACAGGTGCAGGAAGGTATCGAGCGACTTCCGGTCATGCGTCCTGGTGCGGATGATGGTGTCCACGTCGAGCCACAGAAGCTCCCCTTCGGTGTAGAAGTCATCGGCCGTGCGGCGGAGCGAGGCGTATGGGCCGCGCGCCTCGTAAAGATACGGCGCGGCGGTGGTCAGATCGATCAGCGGCTCGGTATCACGGCCCGGCTCGTTCGCCATCTCGCTGTAGATCGCCGCCAGGTACTGCGGGTACTCGTCCGGCTTGCGGATGCCGCAGCGGAACGACAGCAGGTCGCCGAGGTACTGGTTCATCCCCTCGTACACCCACAGCAGGTCGGTGCGCTGCGGGATCTGGTAGTTGAGCGTGGTCAGATCCCACGGCCGGCGGTACTTGCCGTTCCAGGAGTGTGAGAACTCGTGCGGCAGCAGATCGCCCGCGAGCAGCTGCATGTCCGGGTTGGTCATGAAGTCAGCCGGCGCGCGGTCATCGCTCGACTGATGGTGCTCGATGCCCTCGAAACCGATCTTGTCCGACAGCACCAGCAGCGAATGATAGTTGTACCAGTGCCGCGAGCCGTACAGCGCCAGCGCCTCCGGCGTCATGCGCTTGTACGCGTCGAGCACCTTCTGCGACACGTCCAGGTCCTGCGGCTGGTCGGCGAACATGTCGAGCCACTGATGCGCGTCGCCCTGGTGCCACAGCAGGACCTTCTTGTAATAGCGGCCCATGTCGAGCGGCGAGTCGACCAGCATGGTGAGGGGCACCTCGGCAAACTCGATGCGTTGGCCGACGTGATCGGCCGCGGTGAGCGCGGTGCCGTAGCCCCAGGCTGGCGGCAGGATGATGCTCGCCTTGATGTAGTAGTGGTGATAGTTGATGTCGTTCTGATAGAACAACACCCGGTTCCAGTTGATCACCGCCAGGCTGGGTGTCGACATCGGTGTGGGCGCGT
>JAJYTX010000063.1 GCA_021792815.1 Pseudomonadota bacterium | reverse complement strand
CCCATCCTTTCGAGGTCATCGTGGTCGGCGGCGGTCATGCCGGTACGGAGGCCGCACTCGCCTGCTCGCGGATGGGTGTGCGCACCCTGCTGCTCACCCAGAGCATCGAGACCCTGGGGCAGATGAGCTGCAATCCGGCCGTGGGCGGCATCGGCAAAGGCCACTTGGTGCGCGAGATCGATGCCCTCGGCGGCGTGATGGCGCACGCCACCGACCGCGCGGGCATCCAGTTCCGGACGCTGAACGGCAGCAAGGGTCCGGCGGTGCGTGCCACGCGCGCCCAGGCCGACCGCCAACTCTACCGGCAGGTGATCCGCACGGCCATCGAGGGTGCGCCGCACCTGGCGGTGTTTCAGCAGGAGGCAGCGGATCTGCTGCTCGAAGGCGAGAGCGTGCGCGGCGTCATCACCGTCACCGGGATCGTCTTCGAAGCCCCGAGCGTGGTGCTCACGGTCGGGACCTTCCTCGGCGGGCGGATCCACGTCGGTCTCGACCACTATGCCGGCGGGCGGGCCGGCGACCCGCCGTCGAACCGTCTGGCGGCACGTCTCAGGGAACTGTCGCTGCAGGCCGGCCGGTTGAAGACTGGCACGCCGCCGCGTCTCGACGGGCGCACGCTCGATTATTCCGTGATGCGCCGCCAGGCAAGCGACGATCCGTTGCCGGTGTTTTCGTTCCTCGGCCGCGCCGCGGAACACCCGCGGCAGGTGGACTGCTTCATCACTCACACGAACGAGCGGACGCACGAGATCATCCGGGCGGCGACCGACCGCTCGCCGATGTTCACCGGTGTGATCGAAGGCGTCGGCCCGCGCTACTGTCCCTCCATCGAGGACAAGGTCGTTCGCTTCGCCGAGCGGACATCGCACCAGATCTTCGTCGAGCCCGAGGGGCTCGCCACCCACGAGATCTACCCCAATGGCATTTCCACCAGCCTGCCGTTCGACGCGCAGTATGCGCTGGTACGCAGCATCCCGGGGTTCGAAAACGCGCACCTGACACGTCCCGGCTACGCGATCGAATACGATTTCTTCGATCCGCGCGGTCTGCGTCCTTCGCTCGAGACCCGCGCGCTGCGCGGTCTGTACTTCGCCGGCCAGATCAACGGCACCACCGGTTACGAGGAAGCCGCGGCCCAGGGCCTGCTCGCGGGCACCAACGCCGCGCTCGCCGTGCGGCAGCGCGAGCCGTGGGTTCCGAAACGCAGCGAGGCGTATCTCGGCGTGCTGGTCGATGACCTGATCACCCGCGGCACCCGCGAGCCGTACCGCATGTTCACCAGCCGGGCCGAGCATCGCCTGCTGCTCAGAGAAGACAACGCCGACCAGCGGTTGACCCCCCTCGGCCGAGAACTCGGCCTGGTGGATGATGAGCGCTGGCGGCTGTTCGAGACGAAGCGGCGGCTGGTCGATCATGAAGTCGAGCGCCTGCAGAGCATCCGGCTGCGGCCCGAGGCGCTCAGCGAACACTGGTGCGAGCGCGTATTGGGCGGACCGCTCGGCCGTGACGTGTCGGCATTCGAGCTGTTGCGCCGCCCGGAAGTCAGCCATCAGGCGCTGCTCGAGGTGGCGGGCCGACCGGCGTGGGACAGTGACGGACAGGACGAGCGCCTGCCGGCCCAGGCACGCGTCCAGGTCGAGGCGCGGGCGAAGTACGCTGGTTATATCGAACGCCAGCAAGAGGAGATCGACCGCCAGCGGCGCAACGAGGAGACCCGGCTGCCAGAGGACCTGGACTATGGCGCGGTCGCCGGACTCTCGCACGAGGTGCGGGCCCGGCTCACCGAGTACCGTCCCGCGACGGTCGGCCAGGCGAGCCGCGTGCCGGGCGTGACCCCGGCCGCCGTGACGCTGCTGCTGGTGCATCTGAAAAGGCGCCAGCTGGCCTCGCGTGTCGCATGAGCGCCTTCCTGAGCCGACTCGAGCGCAGCTGGGCACACAGCGACTCGTTGGTGTGCATCGGGCTCGACCCGGAGATCGAGCGATTCCCCGGCCAGATCGCCGACCATGCCTCTCCCATCTTCCAGTTCAACAAGGCGATCATCGACGCCACCGCCGACCTGGTGTGCGCCTACAAGCCGCAGTTCGCTCACTACGCGGCCTACGAGGCCGAGGATCAGCTGCAGCGCACGATCGAGTACATCCACGGCGCGTATCCGGGCGTTCCGGTGATCCTCGACGCCAAGCGCGGCGACGTCGGAAACACGGCGGAGCGCTACGCCATCGAAGCATTCGAGCGCTACGGCGCGGATGCGGTGACGGTCAACCCATACCTCGGCGGCGACTCCCTCGATCCCTTCCTCAGGCACGAGGACCGGGGCGTGATCGTGCTGTGCCGCACGTCCAATGCCGGCGCGCGTGACCTTCAGGATCTCGTCGTCGGCACCGGGCGTCGGCTGTTTCACGCGGTGGCGGAGCTGGCTGCACAACGGTGGAACGCCCGGGGCAACGTCATGCTCGTGGTGGGCGCGACCTATCCCGCCGAGCTCTCCGAGGTGCGGGCCATCGTCGGCGACATGCCGCTGCTCGTGCCCGGAGTCGGCGCGCAGGGCGGGGATGTGGCCGAGGCCGTGCGCAACGGCCAGACCAGCACGGGCGCGGGGCTCGTGATCAGCTCCTCGAGGGGTATTCTCTACGCCTCGGGCCGCGATGATTTCGCCTCCGCGGCCCGGACGGCCGCACTGAAGCTGCGGGATCAGATCAATGCCCACAGGCGGCGCGCGGGGCGCTGAGCCGTATTGAAGGGACACCTGCCGCCGCGTGGACCTGCTGGCGCTGACGGCACTCAGCGCGCGCGATGTCACCCGCAGCCGCCGCGGGGATTGCGGGCGAGAGCCCGCAAGAGTCACTTCCGCCAGAACGTGCGCGTGAACAGCACGATCACGCTGAAGATCTCCAGCCGCCCCAGCAGCATCGCCACCGTGCACACCCAGGTCTGCGCCGCATCGAGGGTGTGCAGGTTCCAGCCATGGCTGCCGGGCAGCCCATAGGCGGTATTGTTGATGGAGGCGACGACGACACGGAACGCGGCATCGAAACCCATGCCCGTGAGCAGCATGGCGAAGATCAGCAATGCCACCGCCATGAAATACAGGAAAATGAACGCCAGCACCGCGTCGGCCGCGCGCTGCGGGATCGGCCGGCCGCCAATGCGCACCGGCGCGACGGCGCTCGGATGCACCAGCAGCTTCAGCTCCCTTCCGGCCTGCCTGACCAGCACCAGTGTGCGGAACATCTTGATGCCCCCGCCCGAGGTGCCGGTGCTGCACACGATGCCGGAGAGAAACAGCATCCAGATGGGCGCAAACACCGGCCAGGCGCTGAAGCGGACATGCCCGGTGACCAGCCAGCCGGTGGTGGTCGCCATCGAAACGACATCGAACGCCGCGTAGCGCAGCGCGGTATTGAACGTCGGGTACACGTGCTCGGCGGTGAGCAGCACGGCGACGACCGCAATGCTCACCAGGAGCACCGCGGCAATGGCCTTGAGCTCCGGATCGTTGCTGTAGGGCTTCAGGGTCAGCCGACGCAGCGCCACAAAGTGCCGGGTGAAGTTCAGCGACGCCGCCAGCATCACCACGATCAGCACCGCTTCGACCGCCGCCGAGTGGAAGTAGGCAATGCCGGCATCGTGCGTCGAGAATCCGCCGAGCGACACCGCCGAAAACGCGTGGCAGATCGAGTCGAACCAGCTCAGGCCGCACAGCCTCAGCCCCGCGACGCCCGCGACGGTCAGCAGCACGTAGACCAGCCAGACCGAGCGGGCGGCCTCGGTGATGCGCGGCTCGAGCCGCTCGTCCCTGACCGGGCCGGGGGCCTCGGCCTTGTACAGCTGCATGCCGCCGATCCCGAGCAGCGGCATGACGCTCATCGCCACCACTATCCCCGTCAGGCCGCCGACCCAGCTCAGCGATTCGCGCCAGAAGTTGAGCGACGGCGCCAGGGAGCCGAGCCCGGTGAGCACCGTCGAGCCGGTGGTCGTGAGACCGGACATGGCTTCGAACAACGCCCGCGTGAACGTCAATCCCGGCATGGTCAACAGCAACGGCAGCGTCGCCACAGCCGGCAGCAGCATCCAGCCCAACGTCACCAGCATGAAGCCATCGCGCGGCTTGAGCTGCCGGCGATGCCTGAAGGTGGCAGCCGAAAGCAGCAGCCCCGTCAGCACCGTCAGGGTCGCGCACAGCAGGAACTTCGGCCACAGGCCGTCGCCATTGACGAGCGAGCAGCCGATCGGCAGCACGTACACCAGGCCGAAAGCCGCCAGTATGAGTCCGAGAAAATAAGCCACACCGAGCATGTGCTCCCCTCTCAGGTCCTACGGCCGCAGCCTAGGGAGCCGCCCGCATCAGCAGCCGCTCGACCGCGTCGATGTGGCGCCGGTCGGACAGGAACAGGATCAGATGGTCATTCGACTGAATGCGGGTGTCGTGATGCGCAACGACCATCTGTTCGCCGCGCACGATGGCACCGATGGCGGCGCCTTCGGGCAGCTCGATTTCCCCGACGGTGCGGCCCACAACCCGCGAATTGGCCTCCTCGCCGCGCGCGATCGCCTCGATCGCCTCGGCGGCACCGCGGCGCAGCGAATGCACCCGCACCACCTCGCCCCGTCTGACGTGAGCCAGCAGCGATCCGATGGTGATGGCCTGCGGCGCGATCGCCGCGTCGATGCTGCTGCTCTCCACCAGGTCCGCATAGGAAGGTCTGTTGACCAGCGCCATGACCTTGCGCGCGCCGAGCCGCTTGGCCAGCAGCGCCGACAGGATGTTCGCCTCCTCGGAGTTGGTCACCGCGGCGAACACATCGGTGCTGTCGATGTTCTCTTCGATCAGCAGCTCCTCGTCGGCCGCGTCCCCGGCGAGCACGATGGTGTTCTCCAGCTGCTCGGAAACGAGGCGTGCGCGGCGCGCGTCATGCTCTATCAGCTTGATCTGGGTGGACTGCTCGAGCGCCTCCGCGAGACGCATGCCGATGTTGCCGCCGCCGGCGATCATTACGCGACGAACGCGCGTATCTTCCTTGCGCAGCCCGCCGATGACGCGGTGGACATCGCCGGCAGCGGCGAGGAAGAACACCTCGTCGTCCTCCTCGATCACCGTGTCGCCGTCCGGCAGCACGCTGCGGCCACCGCGGTAAACCGCCACCACCCGGGTCTCGATTCCCGGCAGCTGCTGCGGCAACTCGCGCAGGCTGTGGCCGGTCATCGGCGCACCGCGCGCGGCGCGCACCCCGGCGAGGTGCACCCGGCCGGCGGCGAACTCGAGCACCTGCAGCGCACCGGGATGATGGATCAGCCGCTCGATATATTCGGTTACCAGCTGCTCCGGGCTGATGAACACGTCGACGGCGATCGCGTGCTCGCCGAACAGCTGCGGCCGGGAGGTGTATTCGGCGGAGCGGATGCGCGCGATCTTGGTGGGTGTGCGGAACTGCCAGAAGGCCACTTCGCACGCCATCATGTTGACCTCGTCGCTGTTGGTCAACGCGACGAGGATATCGGCCGCCGCGGCGCCGGCGGCCTGCAGGACGCTCGGGTAGGCGGCGTTGCCGGCCACAGTGTGCACGTCGAGCCGATCCTGCAGGTCGCGCAGCACGTCCTCGTCGATGTCGACGACGGTGACGTCATTCGCTTCCTCGCGCGAGAAGTGCCGGGCGACCGTTCGGCCGACCTGGCCGGCGCCAAGGATGAGTATTTTCATCGGTTATAACGGCTCCAGGTTCGCGTACTGCATGACCAGCCATTTGGTCCCCTGCCGCTCGAAGTTGACCTGCACGCGGGCCTGCGGACCGGAGCCCTCGAGACTGAGGATCACCCCTTCGCCGAACTTGCCGTGCCGCACCCGTGCGCCGAGGCGAAAGCCGGGCATGCCGGGATCGGCGTACAGATGGGCGGCGGAGCGCGGCGGCGGGTAGACGCCCGGGCGGCCTGCGGCCGCGTGCTCGTGCCTGAAGCGCGCGGCGCCGACCGGCCGCGTCACCTGCACGCGGGGGCGGACCTCCTCGAGCAGATCCTGCGGTGTCTCCTTGATGAAGCGCGAAGGCTGGCTGTAGCTGTCGATGCCGTGCAGCCGGCGTTGTTCGGCGTAAGTGAGGTAGAGCTGCTTCATCGCGCGCGTCATGCCGACGTAACACAGTCGGCGCTCTTCCTCCAGACCGTCGAGATCACCGATCGAGCGCTGGTGAGGAAACAGGCCGTCCTCCATGCCGCACAAAAACACCACGGGGAACTCCAGCCCCTTGGCGCTGTGCAGCGTCATCATCTGCACGCAGTCCTCCCAGGCATCCGCCTGGCCTTCGCCGGACTCGAGTGCCGCGTGCGCGAGGAATGCATCGAGCGGCGCCAGGTCGGCATCGGTGCCTTGGGGGCTGAAGCCGCGGGCGGCGCTCACCAGCTCTTCGAGATTCTCAACGCGAGCCTCGCCGCGGTCGGCCTTCTCGCGTCGGTGGAACTCGATCAGGCCGACCGCGGCGAGCATGTGGTCGACCTGCTCGTGCAACGCCAGTCCGGCCGATTCGGCTGCCAGCGCCTCGATCAGCCCGATGAACCCCTGCAGGGCCGCGGAGGCTTTCGGTCCGAGCGCCGCCCCGAGGCCGCCGGCGGCCGCCTCCCACAGTGAGCTGCCCGCCGATCGCGCGGCATCACGTATCGTATCCAGGCTCTTTGCGCCGATGCCGCGCGGCGGCAGGTTCACGACCCGCTCGAACGAGGCGTCATCGCGGCGATTGACCAGCAGCCGCAGATACGCCAACGCATCCTTGATTTCCGCGCGCTCGAAGAATCTCAGGCCGCCGTAGACGCGATAGGGAATGCGGGCGGCGAGCAGGGTTTCTTCGAACACCCGTGACTGCGCGTTGGAGCGGTACAGGACCGCGATGTCGCGCCGCACCCCCCCATGGGCCACGTGATCGCGGATGCGCTGCGTGACGAACTCCGCCTCGTCACGCTCGTTGAACGCGGCGTAGAGGCGCACCGGCTCGCCGCGCTCGCCGCTCGTCCACAGCGTCTTGCCCAGGCGGCCCGAGTTGTTGGTGATGAGCCCATTGGCGGCGGCAAGGATTGTCCCGGTGGAGCGGTAGTTCTGCTCCAGGCGATACAGCTTCGCTCCGGCGAAATCGCGCTGGAACTGCAGCAGGTTCTCCACGCGTGCGCCCCGCCACCGGTAGACCGACTGGTCATCGTCGCCGACCACGTATGGATGGCCGTCGCCGCCGGCGATCAGCCGCAGCCACGCGTACTGGATGGAGTTGGTGTCCTGGAACTCGTCGACCAGCACGTGTCGAAACCGCTGGCGATAGTGCTGCAGCAGCGCCGGCTGGTCGCGCCAAAGTTCGAAGGCCCGCAGCAGCAGCTCGGCGAAGTCGAGCACGCCGTTGCGCGCGCAGGTCTCTTCGTACAGGCCGTACAGCCGGATCATCTGCGCCCGCGCCGGATCGTTGCCGGCCTTGAGGTCCTTCGGCCGCCGGCCCTCGTCCTTGTTGGAGTTGATGAACCACTGCACCTCTCTGGGCACCCAGCGCGATTCATCGAGCTGCTGCGTCTTGAGCAGTTTCTTGATGAGACGTTGCTGATCTTCGGAGTCGAGGATCTGGAACCCCTCGGAGAGGCCGGCTTCGCGCCAGTGGCGCCTCAGGAGCCGGTGCGCGATGCCGTGGAAGGTGCCGATCCAGAGCTGTCCGGGCGGCGTGCCGAGCAGATGCTCGACCCGAGTGCGCATCTCGCCAGCGGCTTTGTTCGTAAAGGTCACAGCCAGGACGGAATGGGGCGAGGCGCCTTCGGCCTCGATCAGCCAGGCGATGCGGTGCGTGAGCACCCGGGTCTTGCCGCTGCCGGCGCCGGCCAGCACCAGCACGGGAGCGAGCGGCGCGGTGACCGCGGCCCGCTGGGCCTCATTGAGGGGCTCGAGGATGGGATCGAGGGTCATGAACCGCGTATTGTACTCCGACTTACCAGCGGTTCCTGAGCTCCCGCAAGCCGAGGAAAACCGCGCGCGCATCCGGCTGCGCTCCGAGCTCGGGAAATGCCTGCCGCAGGCGCGCGATCAGCGTGGGACTCGACAGGCGGAAGAAGGTGTTGATGCGTTTCTCTTCGCCGAGCGTGGTGACCGGGGCGGCGTCCGGATCGTCCTGGCGGAGCGAATCGAGCAGAGCGCGGGCTGCGGCGTTATCGGGCTCGCGGTCCAGGGTGAACTGCAGGTTGCGCACCAGGTACTCGTGCCCCGGGAAGACGCGGGTCTCATCGGGCAGCCTCGCGAGCCGCGTGGAGAAAGTTCGGTACAGCTGCTCGGGGTGGCCGCCGTTGTGGCAATTGCCCGCGCCGGCACCGAACAGAGTATCGCCGCAGAACAGCGCCGGCGGCTGTGCGTGCGCCAGCAGGCAGATGTGCGCCATCGTGTGCCCGGGCGTGTCCAGGCACTCGAGATCGATACGCCCGATACGGATGATGTCGCCCTCGCTGAGCCCCTGATCGACGCCGCCGATACGTGCAGCCGCCGCGGCATGCGCCAGCACCCGGGCGCCGGTCGCGCTCACCAGACCCGCGTTGCCACCGGTGTGATCGCGATGCTCGTGAGTGTTCAGAATCCGGGTGATGGTCCAGCCGCGCCGACGCGCCACCTGCAGACACAGGCGCCACTCCAACGGGTCGATGGCGAGGGCCTCGCCGGATTCGGGACAGGCGAGGAGGTAGTGGAAATTGCGATACGCATTGCCCGACCAGATACGCTCGATCAGCATTCGGAAGCCTCGATTTGGCGTGCGCGCACCGGCGGCGAAGGCTCGCCAGCATAACCGATCGGCGCCCGTGCCTGGCGCGGATTCAGCCCGAAGCCGGGCAAACCGCTCGGGTCGATGCGCCGCAGGACAGCCGAGGCCGTGAGGCTCATGGCCTACCCTGTGGCAGCGGCGCGATGTGCAGACCGTCGATGACCGCGCTGTTGAGCGGACCGGCAACGCCGCCCTGTCCGCCGGTGTAGTAGGCGAAACGCGCCAGATCGCTCATGTTGAATCCCGGTGCCAGGGTGAAGACGCAGCGAGCGCCCGCGGAGGCGCGGAACCGGACCATGGTGGAAGCCTGGGCGCCATCGCTCTGCGGCATCACCACCGGTCGCTGCTGCGGGGCGCTGCCGGAGCAGCGGATGCGCATGCGCCGCACCGCGGCGGTGATCCCGGTGTTGATCGGGCCATGAGGGTTATCATAGGTGAGCCAGGCGAGGTACAGCCCGCTGCGCGACGCGCGCCAGTTTCTTGGCCAGACGCCGGTCACGGTCCACTCGGGGCCCACGCAGGTCTCGGGACTGTGCAGTGATTCCAGGCCGCTGCGGCCGAGGGCGGTCACGCTGAAGCATTGCAGCCCGCCGGTTCTCCGCACCCGCCGGTGGGCGACGGTCGACCCGAGGCGCCGGCCATTGAGATACAGCAACCCCCTGCGCACGGCTGTCCCGATGAGCCAGAGGCGGCCCGCAGGCCGCACCGTCGGCCGCGCGGGGGTGGCCGGCAGGAACAGGGGCGCCGCCCGGCGCGGCGGCGGTTCCGGCGCCCGCACGGCGGACAGACGCACTTCGGTCAGCCCGCCCCTGCGGCGCACACTCCGGGCCACCAGCAGGTTGCCGGTGAGACGCGCCGGACGAAGCAGCACGATGCGGCGCGTGCCGAGATCCAGCCGGATCGAGCGGCGCGAACCGAACAACATGGGCACCAGGCGGACGGGCAGCTCCGGATGTACGCTGCCGTCATCGCGCAGGCCGAATACACCGCGCAGCACCATGTCGAGATAACCCGCCACCGACCATAGCTGACGGCGCGAGTCGACCACGGGACCGCCCAGCTTTCCCGGGACGCGGATCGATTGCGTCAGCAGCGAATAATTCTCCATGTTGGAGGCATTGAGCGCCGTGCCGCGCATCAGGGAACGGATCTGGCGCGCGATCAACGGCGCATCCTCGATATGGCGCGCGGCGCGCAGCGTGTACTCGCTGACGAAGGGCCAGATGGCGAGGTTGTGGTAGATCGGCTGGCCACGCCGCTCCGGCCAGATCACCGGGCTGCCCGCCGGCCAGGCCGGATAGTTCGCGAGCACCCGCTCGGCGCGCGCCCGGTCGGCCACGCCGCTCACGATCGCGAGATCCAGCCCCAGCAGGTCATACGCATCGAAAGGCGCGGGAGCCACCCTGCCGCCGATGTAGCTCATGTACAGGCCGCGGACCGGGCGCCAGAAACGCAGGTTGATGGCGCGCTTCAGCGCCTCGGCCTGG
>JAJYTX010000062.1 GCA_021792815.1 Pseudomonadota bacterium | reverse complement strand
ATGGCCGGCGGCGGCGTTGCGGCCCTGGTCGCGCTGCTCATCGCCGGCTTCGGGCTGGGGGCGGCCCAGGGGGCCTTCTGGGCGCTGCCCACCCGCATGCTGACCCAGAGCACGCTCGCCGTGGCGGCGGTCGCCATCAACATCGCCGGAAGCGCCGGCGGGTTCGTGATGCCACACCTCATCGGGTATCTGTTCGAGCGCAGCGGCGGCTTCGGCGCACCCTCGCTGCTGATCGGGGCCCTGTTGCTGGCGTGCGCACCGCTCGTGTTGTCCATCCGGCTGCTGCCCGCGGCCGCGGCCTCCCCGGACATCGCATCATGACGAGCATCGTCGCCTGTGGAGACGTTGCAGTCCGGCGCTCAGACTGCGGGTCGATGTTCGTCGGATGTCGTGACGCGTTGCATGCGGCCGACCTGTGCTTCGCACAGCTCGAGGCGCCGATCAGTGATCGCGGCTCGAAGGCGCCGAACGCCAGGCTCGCAATGCGTGCCCCCGTCGCGATGGCCCGAGCCGTACGCGAGGCCGGAATCGGCGTGGTCTCCGTCGCCGGCAATCACTGCCTCGATTTCGGCTACGAGGCGCTTGCCGACACCTTGCAACACCTGGCCGATGTGGGAGTGCGGGCCTGCGGGGCCGGAGGGAATCTGCAGAGCGCCCGCGAGCCGGTATTCGCCCTGGCCGGCCGGCATCGCGTCGCGGTCATCGCCGCCTGCTCGATATTACCCGAGGGATATGCGGCGCAAGCCGAAAAGCCGGGCTGCGCGCCGCTGCGGGCGTTTACCGTTTACGAGGCGGTCGAGCCCGATCAGCCCGGCACGCCACCGAGAACGCACAGCTTTCCGCATCGCGAGGACCTGGATGCCCTGATCGAACGCATCGCGCGCGCGCGCGCGGTGGCCGACCGGGTTCTGGTTTCGCTGCACTGGGGCGTTCACATGGTGCCGTTCGTGCTGGCCGATTACCAGAAAGTGGTGGCGCATGCGCTGATCGATGCCGGCGCGGATGCGATTTTCGGTCACCATCCGCACCTGCTGAAGGGCATCGAGATTTATCGAAATCGTCCCGTTTTCTACAGTCTCGGCAACTTCGCCCTCGAGCAACCGCATGTCTGGGACCCCGCGATCCTGCAGTCGCCCTCCTTCCGCCACCTCGTGAGTCTGCATCCGGAATGGGACCTCGAGCGCAGTTACATGCTGCCGCAGAGCACCCGGCATACGGGGCTCGCGAAGCTGCTGCTCGGTGAGGACGGCTCGCTCGAGTGCCGTTTCTGCCCGGCATGGATCGAGGAGGACAGTGCGCCGCGGATGCTGCGTGCCGCAGAGCCGCAGTTCGATGCGGTGAGACACTTTCTCGAAGAGAGCAGTCGCGCGGCGGGGGTCGATACGCGTTTCCAGGTCGAGGGCGATGAGCTGGTGCTGAAGTGAGTCGCCCGATGCTCAGTACGACAGCCTGATATCCACCCGGCGGCGCGAGGCAGCCGCGAGGTCGGCCGGTCGCGTAAGAGGGGGCGGATTGAACCGCCAGCGCACTCTCAGCATCGCTGGTGTGGCGCCGAGGCGGCGTAACGCCAGAGCCACCATCTGGGCGCGCTTGCGGGCCAATTGCGGTTTCTCTGCCATCGCCCGCCCCGATATGATCCGCGGCCGGGTCACCGCGTATCCGATCACCTCGACGCGCCGTGGGTGTCCGGCGCGGATATATCGGCCGATCCGATCGAGGATGATCTCGCTGTATTGGTACTGCAGAAAATCCGAATCAAAGGTGAACTGAATATGCCAGGTCCGCGCCACGTACGGCGGTGACGGAAGCTTCTCTACGACATTGGCCGGCGGCAGCACATCCCTGGGATCGAGGACGAAGCGCCGGCCCGGGAAACCATCCGCCGGCAGCATGAATGCGGGGCACCGCCGGGAGAGCGGTGAGACGACCACCGGCGAGAGCACCACGCCGCCGCACGGCGTGTGCTTCAGTGAGCTGATGCCGGCGCCGTGCGCATCGCCGAGGCGGCCTTCGACGAGCACTTCGTGTCCGAGTTGGGGTTTCATGCGGCCCAGGCTGATGTCGTACAGCATACCGTTCGAATTATCGGTCGTGAGCCAACAGCCGGATTTCGGCCCGCTGTTGCTGTCCCGATAGACGGGACAGCCGATGAAAGTCCGGTCGGCGCCGGCAGAGCGCGCCTGCGCGATGCGGACGACGGCCGAGCACGCCAGCAGGGAGAGGGCGGCGATGCCTGAAAATCTGCCAAGCCGACTGGTCATAGGACGCTCAGGAGGTTCGTCAAGTCCGTCTTCTCCTGCCCGGTGAGCCCGATGTGATAGCGCCGATTGTAGAAATCCACGATGGCGCGCAGCGTCGGCGCCGAACCGTTCGAGAAGTACGGCGGCCGGGCGGCCAGGCCCCGCATGTCCTGAATGGTGATCTTGCCGATATCGGCGCATTTGCCGGTTGTGAGGGCGTAACCGGGGTCATGGGTGTACACCACGCGCCCCAGATAGGGCTGCGGGGCATATTTGCGGTAGCAGGTGAGCTTGAACAGCGGCAGGTACGGTTGGGGCTCCGCGAAAGGCTCATTGGTGGTCCCGATATCGACCTGTCCCGGCGCCACGTCCATGCCGGTGCGTGCCATGTTGTGGCAGAAGCTGCAGCTGTTGCGTGTAGGATTTCCGAAATTCATCGAATTTAGGCCGGCTGAGTCGCTGATCAGAAAGGTCCGGTCACGGAATATTCTGATGCCACGGGCCACGGATGCACGAAAGGCCCGTTGCGCCGCTGTCATGTGGCAGCTCTTGTCGTGCATCCAGCTGTCGAACTCGGACCACTGCCCGTGCCCGAGCGCGTCGAGAACGGCAGGCGTGCCTGCGGCCAACGCGTCGGGGCCGCCGTGCGCTCCACAAGCGGTCAGAGAGCCTGCGATGAAGCTTGCACTCTGTGCGACGTAAACGTGGGACTCGAACTCGATGATTTCCGCGACCTTCGCGCGGCTCAACGGTCCGTGCCTCTGCAGATGGGTCCGCAGCGCATCGAGGGCCTGTTCCCTGAGCGTCCGATCACGCCCGTCGGCCATGAGATTGCCGCTGTAGCGTTTTCCGGTCCGCGGATCGATGGCGAGCGGCAATCCCGTCTTCGGGTCGAAGACGAAGCCATAGCTGGTGGCGTATTTGAGGTTGGCTGCCGGACGCGGCCGACGGTATACGGAGATCATCGGGTGCGCGCTGTAGAGACCGTACACCGGGTTGAGGTTGCATCCGGTCGGATCATGCAGCACCTGAATTTTGAACTGAGGCGTGATCGGGCGACCGTCCGGTGTACGTGGCGGCCAGGGACGGGCGATGCGGAATAATCCGTATTCGAGCAGCAGCGAATGGGAAGCCGCCTCGTTTTGGGGCAGAGACGGACAGTTCGAGCCGTCATAGGCGGCAAATATCGGGTCCTTTCCATGCGTTTCGGCCCACCGGGCCCGAATTGCCTGAACGGACACGCTCATGCCGTCGGCGGGCTGATGGCACGTCACGCACGCGCGGCCATTGCTGCCGACCGACGTGAAAAATGGGTTGCCGCGGGTATTGACCGGACCGCCCACGTGAATCACCGTGACCACTCCTGTTGCATCGGGATAACTGGCGCGCGCCGGGAAAATCCGCTTGGAATCCGGTACCCACCAGCCGGCGGCGGCCGAGACGGAAGGCACCACCGTGCGCGCTTCGCGGCTGGAGGTGATCGACGCGACAGCGGTCAGGGGCAGCAGGATCACACAAGCGAAGCGGCGGGGCATGGACACGATACGGAGGCTCCTCGGGCGTGACGGGCCCGGCTGCTCAATTGCCGAAGTTCAGCGCAAGGTGGTTCGAACAGTGTAGCGAGGGCGAGTCGGGGGCTGCAAGCGTTTACATCCTCTGCTAGCATCGATGCCCGGACAGAACAATCAACGGGGCTCCCATGTCTGAGCAATGCTGGCACGGGTGTGGCCGCGCAGGCGCGCGGCGTGCGGCGATCGGGTGTTGCGCGCTGTGGCTCGGTCTGCTGCTCCAGACCGCTCGAGCCGACGGTCCGGCGTTGCCGGTGCATTACACCGCGCTGCCTGCGCGCGCAGCGCTCGCGCCGGTCATGAGCTGTGCGGCGCTCGCCGGCCGCGCGTTCGATCGGGTTCTCGACAGTCCGGCGCGTGTGCTGTCCACGACCCTGTTGCCCGCCCATGGGAAGAGGCCGCCATTCTGTCTCGCCAAGGGATACGTGGCGCCAACGATCCAGTTTGATCTGTGGCTGCCCACACGCGGCTATACGGGACGGTATCTGCAAGGCGGGTGCGGTGGCAATTGCGGACGGATCATGCGCCATGTGGCGCCCGTGGCCGATGACCCGGTCGCCTTCGGGGGCGACTTCGCCGTGGGGTTCGAGGATTCGGGCCACGTCGGCGGGGACGGCGTCTGGGCGTTGGGTGGCCGAGAGGTTCGCGAGGATTTCGCCTATCGCGCCGTTCACGTGTTCTCGGAGGCGGCGCGACGCATTCTCGCGGCCTACTACGGTCAGCCTCCCGCCTACACGTACTTCGACGGCTGCTCCGATGGCGGACGCGAAGCGATGATGGAGACTCAGCGATACCCTCACGACTTCAACGGCCTCATCGCGGGCTCGCCCGCCTTCACCATAGCGGAGGCGATGGAGCGTTTCCTGTGGGAGGCGCGCTGGGGGTTCGATGCCGACGGCCGCTCGGTATGGACGCCGCAAGCGCTCCGGACACTGCATGCGGCGGTGATCCGGGCGTGTGATGCGCTGGATGGTCTGAAGGATGGACAGATCGACGACCCGCGCCGATGCCGCTTCGATCCGGGCGTGCTGCTGTGCCGACGCGGCGCGCCCGGCCATTGCCTGACGGCCGGGCAAGTGGCGGTGGCGCGCAAATTCTACCAGGGCCCCGAGGCTCCAGACGGCATGCCGCTGTATTACGGCGGCGAGCCGTACGGCTCGGAGCTCACCTGGGACCAGCGCTTTTCCCTCGCCAGCGCGGGTCGGTGGATGCTGCACAACTTCGTGCGTGACATGGTCTACCGGGGAAGGCTCGCGCCCGGTGTCACGGTGGACACCTGGCGTTTCGATCTCGCGAGCTTCGGGCAGCTGCGCCGCCGCGGCGCGCTGTACGATGCGAACGATGCGGATCTGGCGGCCTTCCGCGCCGCAGGCGGCAAGCTCATTCTCTGGCAGGGTGCGGCCGATCCGGCCGCGG
This sequence comes from Pseudomonadota bacterium, assembly GCA_021792815.1. The sequence goes on along the minus strand of JAJYTX010000062.1, from coordinate 5,066 downwards.
GTGCCTACGGGTTGCCGGATTACTACCAACGGCTGCGGAATCACTCGGGAGGAGTGCAGCGGACGCAGCAGTTTGCCCGCTACTTCATCGTACCGGCGGTCTACCACTGTGGCGGCGGATACATTCCGTACCAGGAGGACTTCCTCGGCCCGCTCGTGCGCTGGGTCGAGCAGGGCAGGCCACCGAAGGAGATTACCGCGAGCGCGCGGCTGAGCGACGGCAGGCTGCGATCCCGGCCGCTCTATCCGTATCCCGCCGCCGCACGTTACGTGGGCCACGGAGACATCGACAGCGTCACGAGCTTCGCGCCTTACACGCCGCCTCGTCCGCCGCAGGACGCTTACAGATGGGCAGGCGCCCGCGCAGCCGGGGTGATGCCGGCGCGGCGCGCCGCTCTCAGTGACCCGAAGCAGGAATCACGGGCAGAACGATCCTCGAGGACGCCCCCGGTCCGCTCAAAATGGTGACTGGCCTGCCTGGCCCGCCGGATGGGCTCGAGAACGCGACGGTCAGGCGGATCCGATGCCCGGCCGGGAAGATGTAGGACATCGGCAGGAGGGCGAACTGCAGCTCGGTCGGCTTCCCAGGCTGGAGCGGCCGGGCGTCCTTTTTGAGAAACGGGTGCCAGGGCAGACCGAAGTCGTTGTATGGCGGCTTGCCCAGGGCGCGGTCGGATGCACGCAGGCGTCCGAACATCTGATAAGAACGCGTCGCACCGTCCGGCGCCACATCGTCCAGCCATGCAATGACATCGGTATCCCGAGCCCGCGTCGCGATCCACAGCTTCATCACTGGGAAGCCCGTGATCTGGACGCCGTGAGACAGCGGCGCCGTCTCGTAACGGAGTCCCCCGGTCGGCCGGTGCACGAAAATAGGATTCGCCTTGGGCGGCGCAGCCATGGGCGTCGTGTCCCGTCCCGGGCTCGCGGGTGCAGCTTTGCTGAGCGCGCCGCCGCGCCCGAGGTAGAACGCGGTCTTGACTTCGTTGGGCAGCGGCCATGTCCAGGCGGTCCGCCAGGCGCTCTGCGCCGGGGCGTTGTACGTGTAGTAGGTCACGGGCGGCTGTTTCATCACCCCGTTGTGGATGCCTTTCAGCCAGTAATCGAAGAACCGCCGCTCCTCGGTGACCACGGAAAAACCGGTGTCCTGCCACACCGTCCGCCAGCCGCAGTGTCTGCCGGGGCCGATGAGCAGCTTGACCCGGCCTCTCGGCAGATTGGCGAAGAGTTCGAAGGCGGCCAGCTTCGTGCCCGCCTCGTTCCAGTTGGACGTGGCATAGACCCCGAAATGTCCGCGCCGCAGTGCGTTGAGATGAGTCGAGGGGCTTGACAGGATCCACCACTTGACGCCGCCGAGCTGCGCAGCCCGACTGTCACGGAATGGCAGGTCGCTACCAACCCCGACATCAGGCGCATCGATATTGTTGCTGTGCTCGGCGATCGCCTGAGCGAGTTCCGCCGGTCCGTCCGGGCCATCGACCGGTACGGCCATCCTGTCCCGGGCCGCGGTGACCGCCTGGGAAGCGGGCAGGAACGGCCGCAACGGCACCCCGCCGATGACCAGGAACGAATAGGCGTCGAACACCGAGCTCATGGGGAAAATCGCCTGCAGTGCCGGCGGGCGGGTGGTCGCCGCCTGCACCTGGCTGCCGCCGGTCGCCGAACAACCCCACATGCCGACACGGCCGTTGCTCCAGGGCTGTTTCGCGAACCACTGGGTCATGTCGTATGCATCGGTCGTTGCCGGAGGAACGAACTCGCCGAAATTGAAAACCTTGTTGCTGCCGAACGACGCGTACAGGCCGCGGAAGTCGACCACTGCGACGTTGTAGCCGTATTTGACCAGCTGCAGCGCGAAGCCCGGGTACGCGCTCACGGTGGGCGCGCCGCGAAAACCGTAGCGGCGATTGTATGGAGTATTCATCCATATGACCGGCAACCTGCGCTTCGCGAGCGCTCCGTGGAGTGTCGGCCGAAAGAGATCGACCGCAAGCTTCGTGCCGTCGCGCGCCTGGACATAGAAGGAGGTTCTCTTGTAGCCGTCGTACAGCACCGGCGCATAGCCGGAATAGTAGCCGGGCTCGGAAATCCTCGGTGCGGCCTCCCGGTGTGCGGCCTGCGCGGCGCTGCCGGGCAGCACCAGGCCGAGAACAGCCAGCGGTAAGAGCATCGTGAACGTCGATTTCGCCATCTCCGTCCCCTTCTTTAGCCATGAGTCACGCGGAAACGACGGCGTCGTTCCCCGTGCGTCACACCAGGTCCGCGCCCGCCAGAAACTCCGCGACCAGCGCCAGCATTTTCCCGCGGTCCCAGCCGCCCGAGGCCACCATGTCGGCATCCACCGTCAGCGTCGGTATTCCGGCTGCTTCGAGCGCCCGCGCCGTCAGGCGGATGCCCGATTGAGAGATGCGGTTGCCCGGCGGCATCAGAATGAGCGCGGCATCGATGCCGCAGCGCCGAGCCTCGCTCACCATCCAGGCGTTCATCCACGGGGGCAGGTGTAGTACCTCGTTCATCGAGCAGATGCGGCTCGCGAGCGCGTGCAAGGGTCGCCCCTGCGTCTCGCGCAGGTACTGCGGGCCGGCAAAGGGCATGTACATGGACCAGACGAACACCGCACCGTAGCGCTCCTCGAGCGCGTGGTAAAACCCCGAGTCGTGCCACAGGCCGGCGCCGATCCACATCAGGCGGCTCCGCTCGTGCGCGCAGACGGCGTGCCCGGCGCGCACCCGGTCGATCACTTCGTCACGAAAGCGCCGTGCGTGCGCAACGGCCCATTCCGAGCCACGATGCCACTGCGGTATCATCGTGTTCGTCATCTGGTCGGTAACCGCCACCGGACAGGGACGCGTGGCCCCGATGAGCCGCGCGGCTTCGGCAATGTAGCCTTCCTGCTCATTGATACGTTCCATCAGCGCCTCGAGGCGCGACTCGTCGAAGCGACGGTCGGACTTGCTTTCCAACAGCCTGATGAGGTCGCGCATCTCCTCGACCATGAGCTCGATGCGACCGGGTTCGTACACGTCCATCCAGCGGTCGTAGGAGTGTTCGAACCAGGCAGGATCCTTGTGTCTCCAGGCGGGCGCCTCGAGCGGGAAAAAATCGGTGCCGAGCGCACGGGCCCAGAGGGTGAACACCTGCTGGATGCAGTCGCAGGTGAGGCGAGCGACCAACGCAATCGGTCTCGGCAGTCCTCCCCAGGGCGCGCTGGCCGGGTCGGCCGCGAGCGTGCAGGCGAGCCCGAGGGAGCAGTAGCGACAGCTGTTGCTCGGATAGCCCTGATGCTCGAGCGCCTCGAAGTAGCGGCCCGAGAGCTGCTTGGCGGCGAGGTACGCCGACCACCACTGGTTGGTGATCAGCGGTATGTCCATCGCGTGGAAGATCTCGTGGGGCGTGTCGGCCTGGGCGACCACGAAAGGCTCTCCGCCGTCGACGACTCGTCGTTTGAGTTCGCCGACATACGTGCGCTGGTAGCCGGTCGCCGCGGCGGTGCAGGCCAGATCGTTGCGCGCCCGGGAGTCGGGGTTCACCGGAACACTCCTTTGGCATCGAGCTCCGCGAACCGCTGTGACCCAAGCCCGGCAATGTCGATGGCGATTTCGCGCGAGTGCTCGCCCAGGCGTGGTGCGCGGAACGGAATCGGTGCGCTGCGTGAGAAGTGCATCGGGGTGCGAAGGTGGCCGAACGGTCCGAGCAGCGGATGATCGAGCGTGACGAGCGGCATCCGGGCGGCGAGTGTCGGATCGCCGTCCATGAGATCCTCGATGTCCTGCACGGGCGCGGCCTCGATGCCCTGAAGCTGCAGCGCCGCGGCGAGGCGCGCAGCGTCCTGATCGGCAGTCCAGGCGGCGAGCGCCGCTTCGAGCCGCTCGGGCTCGCCCTCGGAGAGACCCGCCAGGGCACACAAGCGCAACCACTGGGCGCGCCCCGGGCAGCTGATTGCAATCCACCGATCCTCGCCGCGGGCCGGATATACCGCCTGATGAAAGCGCCGCGCGTCGGCATTGCCGGTCCGCGCCGGCGCCGGACCGGACTGCGTCTGCAGCAGCGCCTCGTAGGTCTGCTGCAGGCAGACCTCGTACATCGCGACGTCGAGGTGCGCTCCGCGCCCGCTCTCGCGCCTGTGTTGCAGCGCCGCCGCCACGGCGGCGGCCATCACATAGGGTACGATCACATCGCCGTAGGGCAGGGCGCTCGGAATCACCGGGTCCCGGTCCGGCCAGCCCGTGAGAAAAGTCCGCCCGGAGAGCGCGGCGCCCGTGCCGTCCACGCCCCATTCACGGGCGAGCGGGCCGTCCTGCCCGTAGACGCTGCCCGAGACCATGACGATGCCCGGCTGCAGCTTCGCGAGTTCGTCGTATCCGAGGCCGAGCTTGCTCATCGTGCCGGGAGAGAAGTTTTCGACCACGACATCGGCCCAGCGCACCAGCGGTGCGAGCACCTCGCGGCTTTCGGGCATCTTGAGGTCGAGGGCCAGGCTGCGCTTCGAGGTATTCAGGTGCGCGAACCACGGTTTGTCATCGAGGCTGTTGGAGCTCGATGCGCTCACCTGACGGTCGACTCGGGACAGGCATGGCCGTGTGGCGCTTTCCACCTTGATCACATCCGCGCCGAGATCACCGAGGATCTTGGTGGTGATCGAGCCGACCAGCGCCCAGGAAAAATCCAGTACCCGCACGCCCGCGAGCGGGCCCGGTCGCGCGGGGTTGCGTTCGGCGGTCGGGCCCACCGACTCGCCTTCGTGCGCCTGGAAAAAATACCCCGGGACGCGCACAGCGTCACGCTTTGACCAGAACCCGCGCGCTCGCAGATGAGGATCCGCGAGAGCGTCCCGCGGCTCGCACACGATCGTTGCGTTGATGCCGCGCGTACGTCCCTCGATTGTGATGTCCGACTTGGTGCACGTGAGGAAGAAGGCCCCCATGGCCGCCTCCCAGCGGGCACGTCGGTCCGGCTGCAGCGCCGAGCGGTCGTAGCGGATCCAGTCGGTGCCGTGCAGGGGATTGTCGACGCCGCGCTCGTCCATCCAGTCACTCAGTGCCTGGTTCGCCGGAGCACCGAGCCGGC
>JAJYTX010000061.1 GCA_021792815.1 Pseudomonadota bacterium | reverse complement strand
GATTCCGATGGGCGCACTCGGCAAGCCCGCAGACATCGCCAACACGATGCTGTTTCTGGCTTCCGATGCGGCCAGCTACATTACCGGCCAGACCATCGTCGTGGACGGAGGCTCAACGCTGCCCGAAAGCCCCGTGGTGCTCGAGGCATTCTACAACGCACCGCGGGGATGACGGGAAGTCGATCGGCACGCGACCACGGATCGACTGCCGCACCGAAGCACTCGGACCGTATCCATGACGGCCGAAATGTCCTCTTTCATCCCGCGAGCAGCGGCTTGAAACGCCGCAACGAGTGGACAGTCCAGGTCACCGGGCGCAGGCACCTTCGGCGGCCCGGAAGAAGACGCTCACCGACGTGAGGAAATGTCCCTGGCACGACCTGCCTCCGCGCCGCATACCGCGACCGCTCACACCTATGACCCGACCTCGCCGGCAGGCAATCCGCGCGCGTATGGCGGGCCCACCGCGATCAAAGTACGCTCACCCGCGATTCAGCGGAAATGCACCGTCGCACGCACCCCGTAAACACGGGGATCGGACAGGAAAACCCAGGGCGACCGGGTAACGCTGCCGTTCTGCAGGAGCGAGCGCACCGCGGTATTTTCCACGTTGTTCACGTACGCCTGAAACGTCCAATGGCCGCTCGGGGCTGCGTACGTCACGCTGAGGTTGGTCTTGTGATACGAGCTGCGCCGCTCGTGGAGCGTCTCATCGAAGCCGAGCCAGGCGCTCGTCTCGATGTGACTCGCCACTTCCGCCACGAGGGTGCCGCCATTGGACAGCGGGAACATGTGCCGATAATTCAGATTCAGATCCCAGGTCGGCGCATTGAGCAGATCGGTGCCGCTGCAATCCTCGAAGCCTCCAATTCCCTGGACCGCCACCGAGCGGCAGCGGCCGGGAGCGACTGGCCCGAGGATCGGGTACACGAATTTGGTGTTCTGCGCGTGAAGATATTCAACGTCCCCGCCGACGACATCACGGGCTGTCGCCGCGAACTTGGCCTGTAAGTCCAGCCCGTAGATGTGCGCCCGCCCCGCATTCAGTGTGACCGACCCGAATATGGTCGGGGGATTGAGAGGCCCGACCGTTGACACCTGCATGTCCCGGTAATACCAATCGAACAGCTCCGCGTCCAGCTGCAGCCGATTGTCCATGAATCTGTTCTTCGAGCCGAGGGCGTACGCGTTGAGCCACTCGGGCTTATAGGTGTCCGGCGGAAGTCCCTGAAAGAACCCTCCCGCGTGCTCGCCGGTGCTGACGCGCGCATAGACCATGGAGGTCGGGCTCAGGCGGTATTCGGCCGCACCCAGCCATTGGAGCGAATGCCAGCCCGCCGAGCCGATTTCCGCGATGGTGCAACGTCCCGTGAGCGCATCGTAACTCGTGAGGCCCGTATACGAGCAGGCGGCAGCCGGTGCGGAGATTTGCTGATAGCCGTCCTTGGTCTTCTTCTCATAGGTGTAACGAAGACCGGCCGTTATGCGCAAAGCGCTGGTCACCCTGTAGGTGTCCTGGGTGAACGCCGCGTAACTCTCGTCCATCATGTGCACGGGATTCAGGATGGGGAAAAATCTGTAGGGTGGATGCGGATAGTTGGTTGGTTGCCAGAACGACTGCGGCACGTGGTCATTGTCAATCGACCAGTACGCGCCGACCAGCCACGTGAACCGACTGTCCTTGTCGTCATTTGAAGCCAGCCGGGTTTCCACCGATCGCATCTGGGACGTCGTATCGATGTAATTGTCGGCCATGCGCGGATGCCCAAATATGTCCGCATGAATGTGCCAATAGGCCGGGATCACCGTCAAAGTTCCGAAGCCGAGGTCCCATTTGAACTGCGCGTTCAGCCGCCAGTTGCCCAGTCGCTGATACCCGTCTGTCTGATAACAGTAAGGGAACGCGACATTGATGGCCGGCCCGATGCACCTCGGCTGATCTGCGGAAACGAGTGGATTGCCCGGCGGCGGTGCCTGCCACGGATTGGCCGGATTGGCGTAGACGCCGGAAGGTGAAATCGGCACGTCTCCGGAACCCTTTCCGCCCTCGTGGACATATTCGGCTTCGAGCAGCAAAGACATCCGGTATTCCGGCGGCTTCCAAAGCAATTCCGCGCGTCCCGCCGTCTCGTCGGCGTCATTGTACCCGTTGGTCAGATATCCCTGATGCTTCAGCCTGTGGAACGCCACTCTGGCGGCAAGGGATCCGGACAAGGGAATGTCCAAGGCGCCGGTCGTCTCTATCTGATCATAGTTCCCGACGTCCACGCTCACATATCCGCCGCGACGGCCGAGCGTCGGCCTGTTCGTGATGATGTTCACCGCCCCGCCCGTCGCGTTGCGCCCATACAACGTGCCCTGAGGCCCTTTGATGACTTCTACCCGCGCCAGGTCATAGAGCTCGCCGCTGGATGCCCAGGGCTCACTGTTGGGAACACCATCGACACTCATGAGTATTGCGGGCGAATTGTATGCATTCATGTAGTTCGAGCCGACGCCGCGGATGTACACCTGCGGAACGCTCGCCGCGACGCCGATCTGGACCCCGGGAACCAGCCTGGTCAGGGCCGCGATGCCGTTTGCGCCCGTGTCGACCAGTGACTGCCCGGAAATCGCCTGGATCGCCAGTGTCGTGTGTTGAATGTCTTCCCGTCTGTGCTCCGCGGTGACGATCACCTCTTGCAGCTGCGGCACGGTCGCCGTCGGCGGACTCGCTGGTGAACGCGCCCACAGCGTCGAAGCCGGGCTCAACACGACAGGCAGCAACATAATCCATCGACGCATGGCTTCCCCCATTTAGGCAGTATTATCTTTTCGGCAAGTGCCTGCCGGCGAAACGCGGCGCCATCGACACGCTATTGATGTGTCGGAAAGTCGTCGAGCGGGAGACTATCGGATAAGGTCGTCCAAGGAGAAATGATTGATACGCATGCCATGAATCGATATCGAGCATATCCTCTGGCGTGGCGAGTCCAGCGATATTCGAGGCACTTGTGCGCAGCGTCCGCCACGCCGCCGCCATCAGCCTGCATCGAGGGCGCCCTGCATTCAGGGGGCGAATGGTCCGGATAGGCATAGGAAATGAATGCGCAGGGCCGGGCGTGCCGGCTGGCTCGCCGTGGCGCCCGGTTCGGCTGCCGCATTGACACCGGCGTAACCGCAGTGGGACACTAGCCTCAAACTCAGCAGATCGTCTTTCGATCCTGGCAAGGTGGAGTCAAAGGGCGATGGAACTGCGGCATATCCGCTACTTTCTGGCGATCGCCGAGCACGCGAGCTTCACGCGGGCAGCGCAGGTCGTACACGTCACGCAGTCGACTTTATCGCACCAGGTGCAGCAGCTCGAGCAGGAGCTCGGATACCGGTTATTTGACCGGTGCGGAAGAACCGTCACCCTGACCAGGGCGGGCGAAGCATTTCTTCCCGGAGCGCGATGCGCCATCAGGGAGCTCGATAACGCGATCAGAGCTGTCAAAGGCGCCGCGGGCGGACTGACCGGAAAGATCGCCCTGTTGATCGGGGCGCACGTGTTCGCCACGGACATCCTGCCGTTCTGCTTGAGCGAGTTCGCGCGCAGCGCCTCCTGTGTTCAGATCAGCGTGCACGAGAGTCTCTCGCAGATGTTCAGGGACGATCTGATGAAGGGCGACTACGCCTTCGGAATCGGCGAGGAGGACCCCGCCAGCCGTTGTTCCGGCTTTGAGCCACTGTATTCGGAGGAATTCGGACTGACGGTCTCACGCGAGCATCCGATGGCAAAGCGCAAGCGCCTGCGGATGATCGAGCTGCACCGCCTGCCGGTGGTGCTGCCTTCGCGCGAAATCGCGGCGCGACGAATTTTCGACGATTGTCTTCAATTGGTCGGTGCCCAGCCGACCGTTGTCGCGGAGCTGAACCTGATAGACACGCTGTACGAAGTGGCGCGATGGACCAAGACCCACGCGGTGCTGGCGGCGGATTCACAGGTTGGCGATGATCTGGTATTCATCCCCATCGACGACCCGAAGCCGGAACGCATCGTAGGAGTCCATTGGAAGGTCGAATCAGCGCAGTGCCGCCTGTTCGTGGACATCGTGCACCGGGTCATCGCCACGATGGACGTGAAGAAATTGCCACGCTGGGCCCGGATGCGCCCGTGCGTCTCACGCATGGAAGCATCCAGCGCAAATTGATTGCCTGGCCGCACAACGGCGCCCTCTCGGTATCGGTGCGCTCGGACGCCGCGTCGCACCGGGAACGATCCGGACGCTTGGCGGCACGTTCCGCCGCCATGGCGCGCATCGCCTGTCGATGCCCGGCGGACCGGTCGGCACTCTCGTCACGCAGCGTTGCGTGGCCTCGGCGAGCAGTGCAGTTCTGCGTCCGAGGCGGAAGCGACGTATCTGCGGCGTGAATTCCGGAAGCGCCGATCCATCACCGGCAAGTCCCTGATCGCCGGGCAGCCTCGGGCGCCGGAGAACCCGCGCCGCCGCCCCGCCTCTGCGATAGACCGCATCGATCCGGGCCAACGATACGGATCATTTCCCTGGCCGACTGCAAAGCAAGTAACATCCCGCTTCGACGCCCGGTCCCTGTGCAAGCGGAAGTCAGGGCCATCGTGCACAACCGCGCCAGGAGAGGAATCGATGTCGGGACGGTCATCCGTGCGATTTCCAAAGCCGACCGACCCATGGGCCATCCCGAGCATCATGTGTTTCCTTGCCCATCACGCAGCAGACACGAGTGCACGAACACCGGAACCACTCATGTTGGGCGCTGATCGGACCTGCGTTTGTGGCGCACGCTTGCTGCGCAGGCCCGGTCGGCAGCACCGGCCACGATCCACGAATCTGCGCTTCCGCGTCTCATCGTGAGAGCGCAGGGGTCGACGCACGGCAGAGTCCGCCTCATGGCGGCGTTGATGCTGGCCAGCTTCTTCGCCTTTGCGGACCGAAACATCTTCTTCCTGCTGATGCCGGCCATCGAGAAGGCGTTGCGCATCAGCGATACCAGGCTCAGCCTGCTCGCCGGAGCCGCATTCGCCGTCTTTTACAGCGTCATGGCCATACCCTTCGGCTGGGCAGCCGACCGCGTCAACCGCCGCAACCTGATCGTCGCCGGCGTCTTCTGCTGGTCCGTAGCCACCGTGTTATGCGGCCTCGCGAGGACCTACGATGAATTGTTCCTGGCGAGAATCAGCGTCGGGGTCGGCGAGGCCACGCTGATTCCGACGGCGATTTCGATGATTGGCGACAGCTTTCCCTTTGAATCCCGTGGCCGCGTGATCGGTCTGTTCACCGCCAGCATCATGCTCGGCTCCGGCCTCGCACAGGTCGTCGGCGGGTACGTCTTGCGCCTGCTGCAAGGCGCGGGCTCCATTCAGGTTCCGGTGTTCGGCAGCCTGCAGGTATGGCAGGCCGCGTTCGTGGCGGTCGGGCTGCCGGGATTTCTCGTGGCGCTGTTCACGCTTTCGGTTTCCGAGCCACGCCGCGCGAAACCGCCGGCCTCGGCCGCCGGAGCCGACACGCCGACGACTCACGCCACTCTGACCCAGCACATACTCGCCCACAGGAAAGCGTACGCGCTGACGCTGGCCGCATACACGACTTTCGCGTTCGTGAACTTCGCGATCGTGCCGTGGAGCCCGACCCTGTTCGTGCGCAATTACGGACTCACGGCCGCGGACGCCGGCATGCTCCTCGGGGTGGCGACGTTGCTGGGGGGAGTCCCGGGAACCGTCGCCGGAGGCCTGCTGGGCGACCATTGGGGCAGAACCGGGCGCGTCGGTGCACGCTTCCGTCTGACGATTTTTTGGTCGTTGACCGTAGTTCCCGCAACTATCGGAATTACGCTGTTCGGCGTACGCACCGCCGCGTTCTCGTGGTTTGTAATGTTCTTCATCCAAAGCATGTGCTATGCAAGCGGCACCGCCGTCATGCAGGATATGACTCCACCCCGCTTCCGGGGACGGGCGGTTTCGATCTGGTACCTGGTGACGGGCGTAGGCGGATACTCGCTCGGACCCACGGCCACCGCACTGGTGACCGATGCAGTCTTTCACCGCCCGCTCATGCTTCCCTATTCCATCCTGATCGTGACGGTTTTCGGCGCGGCCCTGACGCTGCCGTTGGCCTGGTACGGGCTGCGTCCGTTTCAACGGGCCAGGGAGGCCGTGAGACTGGGCGAAGCCGCGATCCCCTAGGGCATCAGGCTATTTGGCGCCCTGGCGCACGGCGTGCCACGGATTGCCGACCATTCCCGTCGCGCGGTCGACCCGATTCACCATCCGCCCGTAGTCGGCGCGGATGAAGCACGCGAGGTTCTCTTCGAAGATGTCGAGCGACCGGTCGAGGTACTCCGGGAAGCGACCCGCAATGTGCGGCGTGATGAGGACGTTGTCCATTTCCCACAGCGGACTTTCCGGCGGCAGCGGCTCCGGATCGTTTGCGTCGAGCGCCGCGCCGCCGATGCGTCCCTCTCGCAGAGCAACGATCAGTTCCGCGTTGTTCACCAACGGCCCGCGCGCCACGTTGATCAGGAACGCGGCCGGCTTCATGGCGGCCAGAAAATCCCTGTCTACGACACCGACGTTGTCGCTCATCAGCGGAGCAAGCAGCACCACGTAATCCGCCATTCCGAGCGCCGAGTTCCGACGTGCCGGCGAATACATCTCGTCGAATCCCGGGACCGCGTCCGTTCTCTTGGTGATCCCGACCGTGCGCATGCCCAGCGCCTGGCATTTCTTCCCCAGGGCCTCCGAAATGGCGCCGATACCATATACGCCGACGGTCTTGCCCTTCAGCAGAAGGGAATCCCAGGGCAGCCAGCGCTTCGCTCGCTGGTCGAGCACGGCTCTGCGGAAGTCGCGACTCAGGGCGAACATCATGCCCAGGGCGGCCTCCGAAACCGGGTCGGCGTGAATGCCCCGAGTGTTGGTGAGGATCACCTCTTTGGCAAGGCCGGTGACGCCGAGGATGCGGTCCACTCCGGCCCCCAGGCCGTGTATCCACTTGAGTCTCGCGGCCCGCCGCGCGAAATCCTCGCGAAACGCAAAGCTGACAATCACGTCCGCATCCGCAACATAAGACGCTGCGTCATCCAGCGTGTAGGCGAAGTGCAGCTTGTGCCGAGGCAGTCGCCTTGCCGCGGTTTGCGCCGCCCCGCGCCACAACGGCTCCGGATCGGGGAAGATCAGCAGAATGTCGAGATTCCGGTCGAGCATCGGACGCCTCCCACGAGTTGGTTCGTTCGGCAGCAGATCGCAGCGGACTTTTAGCGGATGTTCCCCGAGCGTCCTCTCTTGGGATTTTATGCCACGGTGAGCGGGCCGCGTAAAATTGATGGCGTCAATCCCCGGCATGCGTATCGAGCATTTCTCTTCGCGTGTCCGGTGTGCTACAGATATCGCCGTTCCGCGCTGCCCCGGCAGTGGCGATCGATGCCGGCCGCCGGTGCCGTGCAAGCCTCATGAGCGGTCGAAAAGAATCATGAAATCGACAGTGAACGATGTGAGGAGAATCTTCGCGGTATCGGGCGACGAGCTCGAGCGGCGCTGGCTGCTGCTCCGCGAGCACATGAACGCCGCCGATTTGGACGCGGCGGTTTGCGTGGCCAGTGATCCGCATCTGTCCGGATATTCCCGCTGGCTGACGGACTCCCCGTATGCCTACCGCCGCGCCGTCATGTTCTTCCGTGACGGTCCGATGACGCTGATCGATCATGGCAGACATGGCTTCAGGCGGCGGCATGGGCCGGACACCCGGGAATATCCCGGCGTCGGCGAGATCATTACCGTAGGAGAATTCCCCTCCGTGCATTACACGCAGACCTACGAGGCGGACCTCGTGCTGCGCGTGCTCGCGGAGAAGGGCTGCCGCAGAATCGGATTGGTCGGAATCAAGAGCATGCCGCATGCGTTTGCCGCGGCGCTCGAATCCGGGTTTCGAGGCGATGTCGTTGACGTCACCGAATACGTCGACCACTGCAAGGCGATCAAGAGCCGCGAAGAGATCGGGATTTTGCGGCGCTGCGCGGCCATCCAGGATGCGATATTTCACAAGCTGCTCACGATGATTCGACCTGGCATGCGGGATTGCGAAGTGGCGGCTGCGGCGAGTTATATAAGTCGCGGCATGGGTTGCGAGTCAGGGGCAATTTTGGCCGGATCCGCACCACCGGACAAACCCGCCCACATGCTCGGCGAGCACATGCAGGGACGGACGATCTGCGCGGGAGATGTCGTGTGCGTTTTGATTGAAAACGCTCCATTGGACGGATATTTCGTCGAGCTGACGCGTTCAGTATGCCTCGGCCAGGCGCCATCGGAGTTGCTCGAGCGATTTGAGCAGATGCGCAAGGCGCAGGAGTACACGCTGTCGCTACTGAAGCCCGGGGCGGCGTACCGGACCGTACACGAGCTGTATAACGAATATATGGTGAGCCAGGGGCAGGAAGGCGAGGAACGCATCTTCGCGCATGGCCAGGGATATGATCTGGTGGAAAGGCCCCTGGTGCGGCGGGATGAAACGATGGTCGTGGAGCGTGGTCATTGCCTCGCGATTCACCCATCGGTCCTGACGGATTCGGCTTTCGCGGTCGTGTGCGACAACTACCTGATCGGGGACGACGGGCCCGGCAACTGCCTTCATCAGACCGAAAAGAAGGTGTTCGAGATTTAGCCGTTCATCTGCGCGCGAGGCAGGGCTTTCCTGTAGCTCAAGCGCCACACTCGAGGTAACAGGCGAGCATTCCAACAGGCTACCCGCACTTCGACTCGCCGCAGTTGAGGCACGTCATGCAGCCGTCCATCATCACGACCGCGGCGGTACTGCACTTGGAGCAGAGCTGCGCGCCCGCGGGAAAATCCGACTTCGCGAACGCGTCGGTCTGGCGGGTGCGTGCCTCGTATTCGGCCCGTTTCTCGTCGACCAGCCGCTGTTGGTGCTCGTCGAGCTGCGGCTTGCGCAGCAGGCCGATGGTCTGCAGGTGCCGCTCGATGACGTAGCCGAGTTCCGCAATGATGGACGGCATGAACTTTCCGCCCGGCTGCCAGTAACCGCCGCGCGGATCGAATACGGCCTTGAGCTCATCGACCAGGAAGGTGACGTCGCCGCCCTTGCGGAACACCGCCGAGATGATCCGGGTCAGCGCGACGATCCACTGAAAGTGATCGAGATTCTTCGAGTTGATGAAGATCTCGAACGGGCGGCGCTGCTCGTACTCCGTGTCCTCGTTGAGCACGATGTCGTTGATGGTGACGTACATCGCGTGATCGGAGATTGGTGTCTTGATCTTGTAGGTCGAGCCGATGAGCACTTCCGGACGCTCGAGCTTCTCGTGCATCCGGATCACCTGCGCCAGGTGGCCGTGCTTGTCGCGGACCGTTGCCGGTGCGGCCGGTGGGAAAACGGGCGGAGGCGCGACCGCCTCGTTGGCGGTCGGCGGCTTCGCGGCAGGCTTGTCGGCGGGCTTGGCCTCCGGCTTCTGCACCTCGTACTTGACGATTTTTCGTTCGATCTTGATGGTCATGACTCGACCCCCGGAAGCCCGGTCCCGTAAATGCCGGCCGCAGCCGCCTCAATATCGCCCATAGTATCCGTCGCGCAGCGCATCAAACAGATTCGCCGCCATATGCGTCTCGCCGTCGTATTCGATCTCTTCGTCACCGCGCACTTCGACGACCGAGCCGTCATCGAGCGTGAATCTGTACAGGGTGTTCTTCAGATCCTGCTCCTTGACCAGCACGCCCTGGAAGGCCTCCGGGTTGAACCGGAACGTGGTGCAGCCCTTCAGCCCCTGCTCGTGCGCATACAGGTAGATGTCCTTGAACTTCTCGTAGGGGAAATCCGTGGGCACGTTGGCCGTCTTGGAGATCGACGAGTCCACCCATTTCTGCGCCGCCGCCTGCACGTCGACGTGCTCTTTCGGCGTGATGTGATCGGAGGAGACGAAGTAATCCGGCAGCTGGTCGGGCTGCGCCGCCCCGCCGGGGCCGGCCCGCGGATTGACCAGCTCTCGATAGGCCAGCAGCTCGAAAGAGTAGACGTCGATCTTCTCCTTGGTCTTGCGGCCCGGGCGGATCACGTTGCGGAAATAGTGATGCGCGAATGAAGGCTCGATGCCGTTCGACGCGTTGTTCGCCAGGGACAGCGAGATCGTGCCCGTGGGCGCGATCGAGGTGTGATGCGTGAAGCGCGCACCGGCCTCGGCCAGCTTTTCGACGAGATCGGGAGCCACCGTGGCGATCTGCTGCATGTAACGGCTGTACCTGGCGTGAAGCACGCGGCCCGGGACCCGGTCCCCGGCTCTCCAGCCGTCGCGAACCATCTCCGGGCGCTTGTGCAGCATTTCGCTCGTGACCGTGAAATCCTCGGTCATGATCGGCGCCGGCCCCTTCTCGAGCGACAGCGCGAGCCCCTCCTCCCAGCC
>JAJYTX010000060.1 GCA_021792815.1 Pseudomonadota bacterium | reverse complement strand
TGAACTCCTCCTCGATGAACTCCGCGGCGTCACGGTCGAGGTCCCGGTCCCAGAAAGGCGACGGATCGAGCAGGTTGAACATCTGCGCCAGGTTGCGCACATGGATGCTCACGGTGGCCGTGCGCCCGTCGTGCCGCCGCCGGCGACGTCTCGAAGCGAAGAGCAACGCGTTCATGGCCTTCGCCGCCGCATGTGGTTCCTAACCCGCGCCGGTGCGCAGTCGGGCGCGCACTTCGGCCGCCGTGCGGGTGTTGAGCACGTCCTGCCCGCGGGCCCATCCGCGGCGCGCCTGTCGGATGGCGCCGTCGAGATTCAGCAGCTGATCGGCCGAGTGCGCATCGCTCGCCAGGGACAGCGTGACGCCGCGCTCGATCGCGGCCTGGATGCGGCTGTCCGTCAGGTCGAGCCGCAGCGGCTGGCCGTTCACTTCGACGCAGCCGCCGCGGGCGCGCACCGCATCGAGCACTTTCTCGAAGTCGAAGGCATACGCGTCGCGCTCACCGATCAGCCGGCCGCTCGGATGGGCCAGCACCGCGGCCCGAGGTCTCTCGAGCGCGCGCAGCATGCGTGTCGTCTGTTGGGACTCGGAGAGCCCGAAGTGATCGTGGACGGCCACCACCACCACATCGAGACGCGCGAGCACGGCGTCGGGCAAGGCCAGCCGGCCGTCCTCCAGGATGTCGACTTCCGCTCCCTTGAGAATCGTAAAGCCGCGCAGGGTCTCGTTGAGGGCGTCGATCGCCTCGCCCTGCCGTGCCAGCCGCCCGGCATCGAGCCCGTGGACGATGCCGAGATGTCTGCTGTGGTCGGTGATCGCGATGTAGGACAGATTCAGTGCCTGCGCCGCGGCGACCATCCGTTGGAGAGAATCGGCGCCGTCCGAGGCGTTGGTGTGCACGTGCAGATCGCCCTTCAGATCGGCGCGCTCGATCAGCACCGGCAGTGCATCGCGGCCGGCCGCCTCGATCTCGCCCCGGTCCTCGCGCAGCTCCGGTGGAATGAAGGTGAGACCCAGGGCGCGGTACAGACCCTCTTCCGTCTCTCCCGCCAGGCGCCGCGTGCCGTCGAACAGGCCATACTCGCTGAGCTTCCAGCCGCGCTCGCGCGCCAGGCGCCGGGTGCGGATGTTGTGATCCTTGCTGCCGGTGAAATAGTGCAGCGCCGCTCCGAAGCTGCGCGGCGCAACCACCCGGACATCGACCTGCAGACCGTTGCGCAGGATGCCGCTCGCCCGCGTGGTGCCGGAGCTCGAGAGCTCGCGCAGATCGGCGTAGCGCCCGAGCGCCGCCAGCCGCTTCGCGCCGGGCGAGGCGCACACCAGCACATCCAGATCGCCAACGGTATCGCGGCCCCGGCGATAGCTGCCCGCGATGTCGACGCGCGAGACCCCGGGGAGCGAGCGCAGATACTCGCGCAGCGGCCGCGCATACTGCGCCGCCACCGACCACGGCAGGCGGGCGGACGGACCGGGCGCGCGCTTCGCGAGCGCGGCCTGCAGCCGCGCCTCGATCCCCGGCCCGAACCCCGGCACGGTGGTGAGCCGGCCGGCGGCGATGGCGCGCGCGAGATCCTCCCGGCTCTTCACCCCGAGCAGTCTCATCAGCGCCCGGACCCGCACCGGCCCGAGTCCGGGCAGACGCAGCAGCTCACGGGTCTCGGCCGGCACCTCGCGGCGCAGCGTCTCGAGCGCCCGCACGTGCCCGGTGTCGATGAGCTCGGCGATCTTGCCGGCGAGATCGGCGCCGATGCCGGGAATCGCGTCGTACTCGCGCACGCCGTGCAGCTCGGCGAGCTCCCGCGGGAAACTGCGCACGATCCGCGCCGCCCGCCGGTAGGCGCGGATGCGGAACGGATTTTCGCCCTCGATCGCGAGCAGCTCGCCGATCTCATCGAAGGCATCGGCGATGTCGCTGTTATGAATGCCCATGGTCGTGTGCCGGACGCGCCGCGCCGATCCGCGCCGGGTGGAAGCACTCCCCGCCGCGGGTGGCGAGCGCCTCGTACTGCCGATACCGCTCGGTGACCACCTGCTGCGCCTGCGCGAGCAGCGCCGCGGCGGTCCGCGGATCGGTCTCGCTGAGCTCGCGGTAGCGCAGCTCCCGGTAGGCATAGTCCCGGAACGGAATCGTCGGTCGCCGGGAATCGAGCTGGAACGGCCGCTCGCCCACCGCGCGCATCGCCGGGTTGAACCGCAACAGCGGCCAGTGGCCGCTCGCGGCCGCCAGGCGCTGCTGGCGCAGGCCGTAGCGCAGATCGAAGCCGTGCGCGATGCAGTGGCTGTAGGCGAGGATGAGCGAGGTTCCGGGGTAGGCCTCCGCCTCGCGGAAGGCGCGCAACGTCTGCTGCGGATTGGCGCCCATCGCGACCTGTGCGACGTAGACGTTGCCGTAGGCGATCGCCTGCAGCGCCAGCTCGCGCCGCGCGGTGCGCTTGCCCGCCGCGGCGAACCGCGCCACCGCTCCGAGCGGCGTCGCCTTCGAGGCCTGGCCGCCGGTGTTGGAATACACTTCGGTGTCGAGCACCAGGATGTTCACGTCCCGGCCGCTCGCGAGCACGTGATCGAGACCCGCCGAGCCGATGTCGTAGGCCCAGCCGTCCCCGCCCACGATCCAGATGCTGCGGCGCACGAGCTGGTCGGCGAGCGACAGCAGCTCCCGCGCCCGCTCGTCCTCGAGCGCCCCGAGCCTGTTCTTCAGCGCCCGCACCCGCTCGCGCTGCGCGCGCAGCTCCGACTCGCGTATCTGCGGCGCATCGAGGATCGCGCTCACGAGCGCCTCGCCGAGCAGTGGCGCGAGCTCGCGCAGCAGCGCCTGCGCCTGGCCGAGCTGCTGGTCGGCGGCGAGCCGGAAGCCCAGTCCGAATTCCGCGTTGTCCTCGAACAGGGAATTCGACCAGGCCGGCCCGCGGCCCTCGGCATCCCGCGTCCAGGGCGTCACCGGCAGGTTGCCTCCATAGATCGACGAGCAGCCGGTGGCGTTGGCGATCTGCGCTCGGTCGCCGAACAGCTGCGAGAGCAGCTTCAGGTACGGCGTCTCGCCGCAGCCGGCGCAGGCCCCGGAGAACTCGAACAGGGGTTTGAGGAACTGCACGCCGCGCACGGTCGCGAAGTCGACCCGCGAGCGATCGTTCACCGCGAGCGACTCGAAAAACGCGATGTTGGCGCGCTGCATCTCGAGCAGCGGCATCTTGTCCGTGAGCCGGATGGCCGGCTGGGCGGTCTCGGCGCCGGCGGCATCCCCCGGCTCCCGGGCCGCTGCGGCCGGGCAGGCCTCGAGGCACAGGCCGCAGCCCGTGCAGTCCTCGGGATAGAACTGCAGCGCGAAGTGCACATCGGGAAAGCCGCGCACGTTCACCGGCACGCACTCGAAGCCCTCGGGCGCGCCCGCGAGCCGTCCCGCCTCGAAGTACTTCGCGCGGATCGCGCCGTGCGGGCATACGAAACTGCACTCGCCGCACTGCACGCAGTGCCGCGGGATCCACGCCGCCACGATGTCCGAGACATTGCGCTTCTCGTACACCGCCGTGCCGGTCGGGAAGGTGCCGTCGACGGGCAGCTGGCTCACCGCGAGCTCATCGCCCCGTCCGGCCATGAGCACCGCGGTGACTTCGCGCACGAAACGGGGCGCATCGGCCGGGACGAGCGGCCGGTCATCGAGCAGACTGGTCTGCACGGCCGGGATCGGCACCTGCGCCAGCGCCTCGAGCGTCCGCTCGACGGCCGCGAAGTTGCGCTGCACGACCTGCGCGCCCTGTTCCCGGTAGCTGTGCTCGATCGCCTCCTTGATCCGCCGCATCGCCTCCTCGCGGTCGAGGACACCGGAAATCGCGAAAAAACACACCTGCAGCACCGTGTTGACGTGCGCGCCGAGTCCGGCCTCGCGAGCCACCCGCGAGGCATCGATCACGTACAGGCGCAGGCGCCTCGCGAGGATCCGCCGCTGAACCCGCCGCGGCAGACGGCTCCAGACCTGCCCCGGCCCGTGCGGGCTGTTGAGCAGAAACGTGCCGCCGACCTCGGCTGCGCGCAGCACGTCGGTGCGCTCGAGGAGGAGCGGGTTGTGGCAGGCGATGAAGCTCGCCGACTCGATGAGATACGGCGCCGGGATGGGCCGTGGCCCGAAGCGCAGATGCGAAACGGTCTGCGCGCCGGACTTGTGAGAATCGTACACGAAATAGGCCTGTGCGAAACGCCCTGGATCCTGCGCGATGATCTTCGCGCTGTTCTTGTTCGCCCCGACCGTGCCGTCCGCTCCCAGACCGAAGAACATCGCCCGCACCGTGCCCTCGGGCTCGAGCGTGAACGCACCGTCCACCTCGAGGCTGGTGTGGGACACGTCATCCACGATGCCGACCGTGAAGCCGTTGCGCGGATCGGCCCGGGTCAACTCGTCGAAAACCGCCTTCACCTGGGCGGGACTGAAGTTCTTCGAGCCGAGCCCGTACCGCCCGCCGACCACCCGTGGCATGGTGCGGCGCGCGCCGCGGGCAAGCGCCCCGGCGAGGGTCGCGACCACATCGAGATACAGTGGCTCGGCGCTGGCACCCGGCTCCTTCGTCCGCTCGAGCACCGCGACGCCGCGGCAGGACTCGGGCAGGGATCGCAGAAAGTGCTCGGCAGAAAACGGCCGGTACAGCCGCACCTGAACCACTCCCACGCGCTCGCCCGCGCGCCGCAGCCACTGCGCGACCGCACGCGCGGTCTCGGCGCCCGAGCCCATGATGATGATCACCCGCTCGGCGTCCGGCGCGCCCTCGTATTCAAACAGCCGGTAGCGCCGGCCGGTGAGCGCGGCGAAACGCGCGAACGTCTCGTCCATCACGCCCGGCATGCGCGCGTAATACGGATTGGCGGCCTCGCGCGCCTGGAAAAACGTATCCGGATTGTGCGCGCTGCCGCGCAGCACCGGGTGCTCCGGCGAGAGCCCGCGCGAGCGGTGGGCGCGCACCAGCGACGGATCGATCATCGAGCGCAGCTGCGCCGGCGAGAGCAGCTGGATCTTGTCGATCTGGTGCGAGGTGCGGAAGCCATCGAAGAAATGCAGGATCGGGATGCGTGCGGCGAGCGTCGCCGCCTGGGCGATCAGTGCCGCGTCGTGCGCCTCCTGTACCGACCCGGAGGCGAGCAGCGCAAAGCCGCTCGCCCGGACCGCCATCACGTCGGAGTGATCCCCGAAGATCGACAACGCCTGGGTGGCCACGGCCCGCGCCGCGACATGAAACACCGTCGCCGTGAGCTCGCCGGCAATCTTGTACAGGTTCGGCAGCATCAGCAGCAGACCCTGCGAGGCCGTGAACGTCGTCGTGAGCGCGCCGGACTGCAGCGCGCCATGCACGGCGCCGGCCGCGCCGCCCTCGCTTTGCAGCTCCTCGACGAAGGGCACGCGCCCGAAGATGTTCGGCACGCCGTGCGCCGCCCACTCGTCGGCGAGCTCCGCCATCGGCGAGGCCGGCGTGATGGGGAAGATCGCGCAGCCGTCGTTGACGCGGTATGCGACGTGCGCGACGGCGGTATTGCCATCCATGACTTCCCAGGTCGACTCAGGCTCGCTCATCGGCCATCTCGATCGCGTGGCACGGACAGGCTTCGAAACACACGGCGCAGCCCGTGCAGCGCTCGTAGTCGATGTGATACCCCCGGCCGGGCCCGAGCCTGGCGATCGCCCGCTCCGGACAGGCCGCCTGACAGATGTCGCACTCGTAGCAGTGGCCGCAGGACAGGCACCGCTGGGCTTCGCGCGCGGCCTGCGGCGCACTCAGGCCCGCCATCACTTCCGAGAAGTCCCGCGTCCGGGTGTCCGCCGGCTGCTTCTCTTCCACCGCACAGAGCACATCGGTGAACAACGGCAGATGCAACATCGAAAATGTCACCCGCGACGGCAAAACGGTCGCATCATCCGCCGCGCCGCGCAGCCATGCATCGATGTGGCGCGCAGCGCGCCGGCCATGGCCGACCGCCGCAGTGACGGTACGCTCGCCCGGCACCAGATCCCCGCCGGCGAAGATGCCGGGATGCCCGGTCATCAGATTGGCGCCGACCTTCACCGTGCCGCCCTCGGTGAGCTCGATACCGGGAATCCGCGCGAGAAAGGCGCTCTCGGCCTGCTGTCCGATGGCGAGCACCACCGTGTCGGCATCGATGCGCTCGAACCGCCCTGTCGGCTGCGGACGTCCCTGCGCATCGAGGCGCATCTGCTCCACCATGATCCCCTCGCGCTCGAGCTCGCGGATCGTCGTGAGCCACCGGAAACGCACCCCCTCCTCCTCGGCCTCCTGGGCCTCGAAGGCTCGCGCCGGCATATGCGCGCGGTCGCGCCGGTACACGATGAGCGGATCCGTCGCGCCCAGACGCTTCGCGGTGCGCGCAGCATCCAGCGCGGTGTTGCCGCCGCCATAGACGACGACTCGCCGCCCGAGCTGCGGGCGCTCACCCGCACTGACCTCCCGCAGCAGAGACATCGCGTCGAGCAACCGCGTGGCATCGTGCGCCGGGATATCGATGTGCTGCGCCAGATGCGCCCCGATCGCGACGAACACGGCATCGAACCGGCCCTCGGTCCGCCTGGCGAGCAGATCGTCGATGCGCTCGCCGCTCACCAGGCGGATGCCGAAGGCTTCCAGGCGGCGCACCTCGTGCTCGAGCACCGCGCGCGGCAGGCGGTAGGCCGGGATACCGAAGCGCATCATGCCGCCGGCGAGCTTCCCGGCGTCGTGAATCTCCACCGCATGCCCGAGGCGCGCCAGGTGATATCCGGCGCTGAGTCCGGCCGGCCCCGCGCCGACGACCAGCACCCTGAGCCCGCTCGACGCGGCGCCCGAGGGCAGTGGCCAGTCCGCCTCGAGCGCCAGATCGCCGACATAACGCTCCACCGCGTGAATCGACACCGCGCTCTCGAGCTCGGCGCGGTTGCAGGCGCTCTCACAGGGGTGATAACACACCCGCCCATGGATCGCCGGCAGCGGGTTGGCGCGCACGATCGTGTCCCAGGCCTCGCGGTAGCGGCCCGCGGCCGCGTGTGCCAGCCACGCCTCGATGCCCTCACCCGCCGGACAGTGTTCGTGACAGGGCGGCAGAAAGCTCCGGTATGCCGGTCGGCGCAAGCGGACCGGCCCGGTGCCGGACGCCGCAACCAGATCGACGTCGGGTGTGAGATCTGGACGCCGGACGTTCACCGCCACAACCCTAGAGCGCCGCTCCCGGCAGCGGCGTCCGCAGATGTACCTACCCGGGCTAGGCAGTACTCCGGATGTGCAGCGGCGCCCCATCCCAGTAGCGTCGACACATGAAGCCCTATCCCCATCGCTACCTCGCGTCCGCGGCGGGCGGACCTGAAGGCGCCGTGACGCTGGCCGGCCCTTCACTGCCGTCCGTCGCGACCGCGCCGCCACCGGATTTCGACGGGCCGGACGGACTGTGGGGGCCCGAGACGCTGCTCACCGCCGCCGTATCGGACTGCATCATCCTGACGTTCCGCGCGGTGGCCCGCGCGTCGCATTTCGAGTGGCTGGCGCTCGAGTGCCGGACCGAGGGAGTGCTCGATCAGGTCGATGGCGGCGCGCAGTTCACCCGGTTCACGACCGTCGCCCGCCTGAGGATCCCGGCCGGTGCGAGTGCCGAGACGGCCCGGCACCTGCTCGAGAAGGCCGAGCGCGGCTGTCTCGTGGCCAATTCGCTGCGCGCGCTGCGCAGCCTGCAGGTGCAGGTGATCACGGCCGGGCAGCCGGCGGTGCAACCGGCATGACAGCCGGCGACCCGCACGGCCTGCCGGCCGCGGCGCTCGAGCCGGCGCTGGCGCCGCCTCGGCGTTACATCCGCTCGTTCGCACAGATCAACGCGGCCGATGTGGGCCTGGTCGGCGGCAAGACCGCCTCTCTCGGCGAGATGTACCAGGCCCTGCGGCCCGGCGGGGTTCTGATTCCGAACGGCTTCGCCATCACCGCCGATGCCTACCGCGCCGTGCTCGATGAAGCGCACGCCTGGGATCGGTTGCGCGCGGCGCTCGAGGGCGTGCGCATCGATGATGCGGCCGACCTGGCGCGCCGGGGCCATGCGGCGCGCGAGATCGTCTACGGCGCCGGGCTGCCACCGGTGTTGCAGCGCGAGATCCTCTCGGCCTACCAGGACCTGCAGCGCGAATACGGGGCTGAACTCAGCGTCGCGGTACGCAGTTCCGCGACCGCCGAAGATCTGCCGACCGCGAGCTTCGCCGGGCAGCAGGATTCGTTTCTCAACGTGCGCGGAGCGGAGAAGCTGCTCGAGGCATGCCGGCGCTGCTTCGCCAGCCTGTTTACCGACCGGGCGATTCATTACCGCTGCGACAACGACTTCGACCACTTCAAGGTCGCGCTGTCGATCGCGGTCCAGAAGATGGTGCGCTCGGATCTCGCCTCGAGCGGAGTCATGTTCACGATCGACACCGAGAGCGGCTTCCGCGACGTGGTGCTGATCACCGCCAGCTACGGACTCGGCGAGAACATCGTGCAGGGCACGGTCGAGCCGGACGAATTCGTGGTGTTCAAGCCCACCTTCTCCCAGGGACATCGCGCGGTGTTGCGCCGGGCACTCGGCAGCAAGAAGCTCCAGATGGTCTACGCCGAGGGCGGCACGCGCGAAGCGACCCGCAATGTGCCGACGCCGCAGGCGCAGCGCGAGCGCTTCTGCCTGAGCGACGCCGAGGCGCTCGTGCTCGCCGGCTACGCGATCGACATCGAGCGTCACTACAGCGACCGTGCGGGCCGGCCGACGCCGATGGACATCGAGTGGGCAAAGGATGGAACCGACGGCAAGCTCTACGTCGTGCAGGCGCGACCGGAGACCAGCGCCTCCCGCAAGAGCGGCAGCGTGCTCGAGGAATACCTCATCGAACCGCGGGTCGAACCGCTGACGAGCGGCCGTGCGGTGGGCAGCCGCATCGCCAGCGGCACGGTGCGTCTGATCGGCAACAGCACCCAGATCGGGCAGTTTCATCCCGGGGAAGTGCTCGTGACCGACAGCACGACACCCGACTGGGAGCCGATCATGCGCCAGGCCGCGGCGATCGTCACCAACCGCGGCGGCCGCACCTGCCACGCGGCGATCGTGGCGCGGGAATTCGGCATTCCCGCGATCGTCGGCACGGAGAATGCGACCGAGCGGCTCACGAACGGGCAACTCGTCACCGTCTCCTGCGCCGAGGGCGAGACCGGCCGGGTCTATCCCGGCAAGCTGCCCTTCGAGGTGCGCCGCACCGACCTGGCCCAGATCGAGCGGCCGCGCACCCGGATCATGCTGATCCTCGCCAACCCGGAGCTCGCTTTCCGGACGAGCTTCCTGCCGAACGACGGCGTTGGACTGGCGCGCATGGAGTTCATCATCACCGAATACATCCGGGCGCACCCGATGGCGCTGCTGCACCCGGAGCGTGTCGGGGACGACAGCGAGCGCGGCAAGCTCGCGCAGCTGACCCGCGGCTACGCGCGGCCGGCCGATTTTTTCATCGAGCGCCTGGCCGAGGGCATCGGCACGATCGCGGCGGCGTTCTATCCGAAGCCCGTCATCGTGCGCATGTCGGATTTCAAGACGAACGAGTACGCCGGTCTGCTCGGCGGACGGTGGTTCGAGCCCCGGGAGGACAACCCGATGCTCGGCTTCCGCGGCGCCGCGCGCTACACGCACCCGGCGTACGCGGAAGGGTTCGCGCTCGAATGCGCCGCGATGAAACGGGCGCGCGAGATCCTGGGGCTGACCAACATCCGGCTCATGATCCCCTTCTGCCGGCGCCTGCAGGAAGGCGAGGCGGTGGTGGCGCGCATGCAGGAGCTCGGCCTGGCGCGCGGCCAGGCGGGCCTCGAGATCTACGTGATGTGCGAGATTCCGAACAACGTGCTGCTGATCGACGAGTTCAGCCGCATCTTCGACGGCTTCTCGATCGGCTCGAACGATCTCACGCAGCTCACCCTCGGGGTGGACCGCGACTCGGCGCTGGTCGCTTTCGAGTTCGACGAGCGCGACCCCGGAGTACGGCGCATGCTGAAACTCGCCGTCGAGGGCGCGCGGCGCAACGGCCGGCACTCCGGGATCTGCGGCCAGGCCCCCTCCGACTATCCGGAGCTCGCCGCCGAGCTCGTACGGCTCGGCATCGATTCGATCAGCCTCAATCCCGACGTCATCATCCGCACGACGCTCAATGTGCTCGCCCTGGAGAAGTCGCTGGCGAGCACCTGACGGCATGCGGTGAGGGCCGCCGATGCGGCGCGCGGCGCCAGGACACGCGCGGGCCCGCACCCTCGGCCATACGCAGCACGCCGCCCTCGCGGCCGGCGCCCTCAGGCCGGCACGTAGTCGACCTCCGTCATCATGCCGTCGATCAGGTGCACACTGTTGTGACAGTGCAGCACCCAGCGCCCCGGCGGCGAGTCGGCGAGGAAACGCCAGGTCGCGGTG
>JAJYTX010000059.1 GCA_021792815.1 Pseudomonadota bacterium | reverse complement strand
CCTGTTGGTCCGGACGCGGACCGGGCAGCACGGTGAACAGGTTGAGGCCCGCGTAGCGCTGTGAGTCCATGGTTTCCGGATCGAACGTGCCCGGTCGGGTCAGCGAGGCGGCGCTCACGACCGCCCTACGCGTCTCGTCGGGCCTGTGGAAGATCTCGAACTTGCCGGGCAGGAAGCCTTCCGCGGCGAGAGCCTGCCGCAGCGCCCTTCCCGGGAATCGCTCGGCGGCAGCCACCAGGCGCAGCGCCACGATGTGCCGCGAATCCTCCGAAGGCCACTCCACGATCGGCGCCATCGCAGGCGCGCGCCCGGGCGCAGCGGCCGCATCGGCCACACCGAACCCCTCGGTGCGTCGCGGCGGTCCGGCCGGAACGTCGACCGCCGGCCTTGAGAGCACGGGGACCTCTGCCGCCGGGGACTCGTCGGTCCATTCGCCGGGCCTATCGGTCTGCCGAGCCTCGTCAAGGAGCACCACGGGCGGATCGGCCAGCGGTGCCATACTGGAATCAGGGTTGTCGTGCAGCCAGTCGGTGCCGCGCGGCGTAGCCGGCCACACCACGACATCAGACAATGCGCCGTCGGCTGGAACCGCTTCGGCGAGCCCCTGCTCGCCGATCCAGGGCTCGAGCGGGCCGGTTCCCGCGGCGTCGACGTCTGTCTGCGGCAGCTTGCCGAGCACCACTTCCGATGCCCGCTGCTCGCCGCTGAGGCGGCCCATCCCGGGCTCGTTCCAACCGGCTATCCCCGCTTCGTGCACGCTCGGCCCGGCATTCCGTGTCGCCGTCGTGCGGGAACTCGCCGGGACCGCCCTGGCGGCGCGCTCCATGCCGGCCTCGCGGTCCTGTGCCGCGGCCCGCCCCTCACCGTGCTCGCCGCCTCGTTGCGGGCGATTCACCCCGCCCGCCCGCGCAAACCCGTGCATCGCCCCGCCTTCGGAAGCATCGAGGGCCAGCGCCCCCGAGGGCGCAGCTGGCTCGATGGCCTGCTGGTCGCGCGGCAGACGGCGCGCCTGTCGCGGGCGCAACCGTTCCCACAGCGCCAGCGCGATGAGGAACAGTCCCCCCAGTATGAGCAGTGTCCAGCGCAACTTCCCCACGGTGAGCCCCCCCGAGCATCAGACAGCAGCCATGCGAACCGCCTCGTCCACATCTACGGCCACGAGTCGCGAGACTCCCGCCTCGTGCATGGTCACCCCGAGCAGCTGTGCGGCAAGTTCCATGGTGGTCTTGCTGTGGGTGATGAAAATGAACTGTACCCGTTGCGACATCTCGCGCACGATATCGCAGAACCGGCCGATGTTGGCCTCGTCGAGCGGCGCGTCCACCTCGTCGAGCAGGCAGAACGGCGCCGGATTCAGATCGAAGATCGAAAACACCAACGCCACCGCGGTGAGCGCCTTCTCCCCGCCCGAGAGCAGGTGAATGGTGCTGTTCTTCTTCCCCGGCGGGCGCGCCATCACCGCCACACCGGCATTGAGCACGTCCTCGCCGACGAGCTCGAGGTAGGCGTGCCCACCGCCGAACAGGCGCGGGAACTTCTCCTTCAGGCCGGTGTTGATTTTCTCGAAAGTGTCCTCGAATCGGCTGCGCGTCTCCTTGTCGATGCGCCGCATGGCCTCCTCGAGCGTCTCGAGCGCGGAAGTCAGGTCGGTGAACTGCCGATCAAGATATTCCTTGCGCTCGCTCTGTTCCTTGAGTTCCTCGATCGCTGCCAGGTTCACCTGGCCGAGCTTCTCGATGGCAGACCGTGTCTGCGCCAGAGTCTGCTCCCATGCCGCGATCTCGGCATCGGCCGGCAAGCTCTGGCGCAGCGCCTCGAGCTCGAAACGCGTTTCGGCGAGCTGCTCGAGCAGCGCCTCGCGCCGGATGCGGTTCTCCTGCGCCGCGAGGCGCGCCGCCTCCATTGCCTCGCGCGCCTGCTCGACTTTTCTTTCAGCCACCGCGCGCCGCTCCTCGAATGCCCGCAGTGCCGCATCGGCTTCCTCCAGCGCCGCGCGCGCCGCCGCGAGCTCCTGCTCCACGGACAAGCGCTGCGAAAGCGTGTCGTTCAGTCGCGTCTCCAGCTCGACGATGGGCGCATCGCCATCGGCGAGCTCGGCCTGCAGCTCGCTCCGGCGCCGCTCGATCTGGGCGCGCTGCCCGCTCATGCGCTCGAGGCTCGTGCCGAATGAGCTTTCCGCCGAGCGTCGCGCCTCGATCCGGATCAGCAGATCACGAGCGCCGATCTGGGCCACCTGGGCACGCAAGCGGGCCGCGGCGAGAGCCTCTCGGCGGACCTCCCGCTCTTCCTCGAGCGCCTCGCGCTGGCTGTTGAGCTCGGCGGCGCGCATCGCCGCCTGTTCGAGCTCCTCGCGGGCCTCGCTCAGCGCCGCCTGCGCAGCGGCGATCTCCCGTGCCAGCTCGGTGCGCTCCTCATCGATACGCGCCCGCCGTTGCATCGTTTGCTCGGCCCGGGCGCGCGCCGCCTGCACCTGGCCGGTGAGCTCGGCATGGCGACGGTGCGCGGCCTGAATGTTGGCCTGCGCCGCGTCACGCTCGGACTCGGCCTGCGCCAGAGCGCCGCGCACCTGCTCGAGATGCTTCTCGGCATCCGCCGCGCGATCCCCGGCGGCCGCAGCGAGCGCACGCAGGCTCTTCAGGCGATGCTCACGCTCGATGATTCCCGAATGCGGGTCGACGCCGCGGCTCACCCGCAGCCACTCGCGGCCGAGCCACTCGCCGCTGCGGGTGATGATGGACTCGCCCGGCGCGAGTCCGGCCCGCAATCGCAGCGCATCGGCCAGGGAATCCGCGGTGCGCACCCGGGCCAATTGGGCGAGCGCCGCGGCCGGAGCCGACACCTTTTCAGCGAGTGTGCCCGGACCGCCCGTCTCGCCGCTGCGCGCGGCGCTCGGCGGCTCACCCTCGAGGAGCGTGACGCGGCCCTCGGAAAGCTGCTCGAGGGGCCCCGCGAGCGCATCGAGCCCCTCGACGCAGACCGCCTCGAGATAGTCCCCCAGGGCGGTTTCGACCGCCCGCTCCCAGCCCGATTCGACTTCCAGCCTCTCGGCAAGCCTCGGGCGACTTTCCAGACCGGTGTCCGAAAGCCACTCGCGCGCCTGAGCGGCGCTGCTCGAGAGCGCGGCCTTCTGCACCGCATCGAGCGAAGTGCACTCGGCGCGTGCCCGCTCGCGCTCGGCGCGTGCCGCCTCGAGCTGTTTCTCCGCGGCGAGCTGCCCGGCGCGCGCGGCCTGCACCCGCTCCTGCGCAAGCCGCAGCGTCTCGGCGAGCCGCTCGCCGCCGATGCGCGCTTCGGCCTCCTGTTCTGCGAGCAGCTCGAGCTGCTCGCTCGATCCCTGCGCGGCGAGCGCCTCGCATTCGAGCGCGAGCCGCTCGGTGTGCGCCCCGAGGCGTCGCAGCTGGCCGTCGAGCTGCTCGATGCGAGCCCGCTCGACCTGAGTGGTACGCTCGGCCCCGCCCAGCGAGCGGTTCAACTGTTCCCATCGTTCCTGCCACGCCGAAAGCTCCCGCTCGCTCTCCTCGAGGGCCTGCGCGGCCGCCCGCTCGGCCCGCTGCGCCTGCTCGAGCTGCGGTACCGAGGCGGCGAGATCCTCGCGCACCGCGGCGAGCTCGCGCTCGTCGCGATCGATGTGCGCGCCGAGTTCGCCGAGCGTCGCCTGCGCCTGGAGGAGATCGGCGCGCTGGCGCTCTCGCAGCGCCCGCGTGTGTTGAATCGCCTGCTGCAGACGGGAGATCTCCGCGCCGATCTCGTAGTGACGTCCCTGGACCGCAGAGAGCCGCTCGCCGGCCGCGCCGTGCCCCGCGCGCTGGGTCTCGATCGCCGCCTCGGCGGCCCGTTGATCGGCGAGCGCCGCCTGCATCTCGATCTCGCGCTCGCGCGTGGTGCTGTCATGCGCCGCGGCGCCGCTGTCGAGCTCGCGTACGCGCAACGCGAGCAGCTCCGCGCTCATGCGCCGCTCCTCGTCCTTCAGTCCCTGATAGCGGCGTGCGGTGGCCGCCTGGCGCTGCAGGTGCCGGATCTGCTTCTCGACCTCCTCGCGCAGATCCTGCAGGCGCTCGAGGTTCTCGCGCGTCTCGGCGATGCGGCTCTCGGTCTCGCGGCGCCGCTCTTTGTAGCGGGAGATACCGGCGGCCTCCTCAACGAAGGCACGCATGTCTTCGGCCTTCGCCTCGATGATGCGCGAGATGGTGCCCTGCTCGATGATGGCGTAGCTGCGCGCACCGAGGCCGGTGCCGAGAAAGAGATTGGTGATGTCCTTGCGACGGCAGCGCGCGCCGTTGATATAGTAACCCGAAGAGCCGTCGCGGGAGACCTGCCGCCTGAGGGAAATCTCGTTGTAGCTCGCATAGGGGCCGCCGACCTTGCCGTCGGAGTTGTCGAAAACCAGCTCGACCGAGGCGCCGCCGACCGGCTTGCGGGCCGAGGAGCCGTTGAAAATCACATCGGCCATGTTGTCGCCGCGCAGGTGCTTGGCAGAGAGCTCGCCCATCACCCAGCGCACCGCATCGATGACGTTCGATTTGCCGCAGCCGTTGGGGCCAACGACACCGGTAAGGTTGCTCGGAAAGCTGACTTGAGTGGGATCGACGAAGGATTTGAAGCCGGCGAGTTTGATCTTGGTCAGCCGCATCTACACTATTCCGTTCTCAACTGAATGGCCGCTCTGGGGTCTGGCGGACTCGCGGCCGCCGCAGCGAGCGCGGCTAGTGTAGAGTAAATGCCCATGCCCTCACAGCCTCGCACGACGATCGGGACCTTCCCCAATCCCCGCCCCGCGGCGGACTACACCATCCGCATGCGGATCCCGGAGTTCACCTGCCTGTGCCCGCTGACCGGCCAGCCGGACTTCGCCACTCTGGATCTCGCCTATGTTCCGGACGCCAGGTGCGTGGAGCTGAAGTCCCTGAAGCTCTACATCTGGTCCTTCCGCGACCGGGGGGTCTTTCACGAAGCGGTGACCAACGAAATCGCCGATTACCTGGCCGCGGAGCTCTCGCCGAGGTTCCTGCGGCTGCAGTCGCGCTTCAAGGTGCGTGGCGGCATCCATACCCGCGTCATCGTCGAGCGACGCCAGGCCGGCTGGACGCCCCCGCCGCCCGTCAGTTTACCCTGACGGCACGGCCTGCGAGCGGGGGGCGGCGCCGGATAATCCCCCTGTACAGGCCGGAAGGCGCCGGTATAATCGCGCGTCCTGCACGAGGTTCAATGCTTTAGGAGCAACAGATGCCGGCCAAAAAACCCGCGCCGAAGGCCGCGAAGGGTAAGAAGGCCGCACCCGGCAAACCCGCAGCCAAAAAGGCCGCGGCTCACAAACACCCTGCCGAACGTAAGGCAGCGGCCCCACCCGTTCACCACAAGGCAGCAGCCCCGACCCGGGACACCCGGCGCGCGGCTGCGGATTCCGCCCCAGACCTCATGACGGACGTACTCGAAGACATCGGCACCTCTGACGCACAGCCGCCGACCCTGGAACGTGTCTCAGGAGCGCCCAAGCTGCACGCCACACCCCCGCATCCGGCCGATAGCGAAGAAGGCGAGGGTCTGGAACCTGGCAGTCTGCTGGCCGGCCCACGCAACGTTCAGCCCTATATTCCGAAGCGTGGCGAGCAATACATGAGCAAGGAGCAGCTCGACCACTTCCGCAACATCCTCAACAGCTGGAAGCGCGATCTCATGGTAGAGGTCGACCGCACGGTCTCGCACATGAAGGATGAGGCGGCGAATTTCCCCGATCCCTCGGACCGTGCGACACAGGAAGAGGAATTCAGCCTGGAGCTGCGCACCCGGGATCGGGAACGCAAGCTCATCCGCAAGATCGACGAGGCCCTCAAACGGATCGAGGACGGCAGCTACGGTTATTGCCTGGAAACCGGCGAGGAGATCGGCATCAAGCGCCTCGAGGCTCGACCGGTGGCCACCCTCAGCATCGAGGCCCAGGAACGCCGCGAACGGCGTGAGAGACAATACGGCGAGCGCGACGACCGGTACCGCTAGCCTGAAGTATACCGGGCGCTTCGCGCCCTCGCCGACGGGCTCGCTGCACCTCGGCTCGCTGCTGGCCGCTGCCGGCAGTTTTCTCGACGCCCGCCACCATGGCGGCCTGTGGCGGCTGCGCATCGAGGATCTCGACCGGGATCGGGTGATTCCGGGCAGCGCCGACCAGATCCTGAGGACGCTCGAGGGCTTCGGCCTGCACTGGGACGGGCCGGTCGAGTATCAGAGCCGACGCACGACCCACTACGCCGAAGCGCTCGCTGCCTTGCGAGCCGCCGGAGCCACGTTCGAGTGCAGCTGCTCGCGCCGCACGCTCCACCTCCACGTCCCGCTGGCCGATCCAGGGGAGTCGCCGTATCCGGGCACCTGCCGCACCGCACCCCGCCAGCCCGGACCCACCGCGACCCGCTTCAGGATGCAGGACGACACGGCCATCGCGTTCGAAGACCGCTTCCAGGGCCCCCTCACCTTCCCGCCGCGCTCGCTCGGCGACGTCATCGTTCGACGCCGGGACGGGGTGTTCGCCTACCAGCTTGCGGTGGTGGTCGACGATGCCTTGCAGCAGATCACCGACGTCGTCCGCGGCGCCGATCTGCTGGCCAGCACCGGCTGGCAGATCGCCTTGCAACAGGCCCTGCGACTGCCGGTGCCCCGATACGGGCATCTGCCCCTGCTCACCGAGCCTGACGGGGCCAAGCTCGCGAAGTCCCGCCGTTCGATGCCGCTCGAACCGGCGCGAGCCGGCGCCGCACTGTGCACCGTGCTGCAGTTGTTGAATCAGGCCCCGCCGGCCGAACTCGCCCGTGCTCCCGCGGCCGAGGTCCTCTCCTGGGCGCTCGGCCACTGGAATCCACAGGCCTTCGGGCACATCCGGCAGATCCGGCTGAACGCCTAGGGGCCGAGCCTTCTCATGCAGGTCCGGCCGGCCTTCGGATCAGCCCAGCAGGTGCCGGGCCGGGCCGACGGTCGAGCGTCACGGCGGCGCGAACCGCGCCGCCGTAGGGTGCCGCCACCCGTGATCAAGCCGCGTCGACGTCACGCATCGACAGACGGATGCGGCCCTGGCGGTCGACTTCGAGCACCTTCACGCGGATGACGTCGCCTTCCTTGAGCTTGTCACTCACGCGCTCGACGCGCTCGTTGGAGATCTGCGAGATGTGCACCAGGCCGTCGCGGCCCGGCAGAATGGTGACGAACGCCCCGAAGTCCATCAGGCGCACCACCTTGCCCTCGTAGATGCGGCCGACCTCGACGTCAGCGGTGATGAGCTCGATCCGGCGCTGGGCCTCGCGCCCGGCGGTGCCGTTGACCGAGGCGATCTTCACCGTGCCGTCGCTCTCGATGTCGATGGTGGTACCGGTCTCTTCGGTAATCTGACGGATCACTGCGCCGCCCTTGCCGATCACATCGCGGATTTTCTCCGGATCGATCTTCAGGGTGATGATGGAGGGGGCCCATTCGGACATGCTGGCCCGTGGTGCGCTGATGACCTTGTTCATCTCGCCGAGGATATGCAGACGGCCCTCGCGCGCCTGCTCGAGCGCGACCTTCATGATCTCGGGCGTGACGCTGTCGACCTTGATGTCCATCTGCAGCGCCGTCACCCCGTCCTTGCTCCCGGCCACCTTGAAATCCATGTCGCCCAGATGATCCTCATCGCCGAGGATATCGGTGAGCACTTTGAAGCGTTCACCCTCGAGCACCAGCCCCATGGCGACTCCGGCCACCGGCGCCTTGATGGGCACACCGGCGTCCATCAGCGAAAGCGACGTGCCGCACACGGTCGCCATGGAACTCGAGCCGTTGGACTCGAGGATTTCCGAGACGACGCGGATCACGTACGGGAATTTCGCCATCTCGGGCATCATGGCACTGATGCCGCGCCGCGCCAGATTGCCGTGGCCGATCTCCCGGCGCTTCGGCGAGCCCATCATGCCCGTCTCGCCGACGGAGAACGGCGGGAAGTTGTAGTGCAGCATGAACGGCTCGCGGCGCTCGCCATCCAGGCCTTCGATGAGCTGCGCATCGCGGGTCGTGCCGAGCGTGGTCACGACCAGCGCCTGGGTTTCACCGCGGGTGAACAGCGCCGAGCCATGCGTGCGGGGCAGCACGCCGACCTTCACCGTGATCGGGCGTACCGTCTTGCAGTCGCGTCCATCGATGCGCGGCTCGCCGTTGAGAATACGCTGACGGACGATGTCGCTCTCGAGCTTGAACAGCGCGTCGTCGACCTGTTCCTCCGTCCATTTCGCGCCCTCCGCACCCGCCAGGGCAGCGGTCGCCTCCGCCTTGATCTCGCCGATGCGCGCGTAGCGCTGCTGCTTTTCCGTGATGGTGTAAGCCTGCGCGAGACTCTCACGCGCCTTCCGGGCAACGGCGCCCGTGAGTTCGGCATTGTCGGGTGGAGACTGCCAGTTCCAACGCGGCTTGCCGGCCTCGCGGGCCAGCTCGCGGATCGCCCGGATGGCGGTCTGCATCTGCTGATGACCAAACACCACGGCGCCGAGCATCACATCCTCGGGCAGCCCTTGGGCCTCCGACTCCACCATCATCACGCCCTGCTCGGTACCGGCCACGACCAGATGCAGCTTCGACTCGGCGAGCTGCGCGGCGTTCGGATTGAGCAGGTACTCGCCGGCCTTCCAGCCGACGCGCGCCGCGCCGATCGGCCCGTTGAAGGGCACGCCCGACAGGCTCAGCGCCGCGGAGGCGCCGAGCAGCGCGGCGATGTCCGGATCGATCTGCGGATCGACCGAAACCACGGTGGCGACCACCTGGACTTCATTGTAGAAACCGTCCGGAAACAGCGGCCGGATCGGGCGGTCGATGAGCCGCGAGGTCAGCGTCTCTTTCTCCGTTGGACGGCCCTCGCGCTTGAAAAAACCGCCCGGAATGCGTCCGGCGGCATATGTTTTCTCGACGTAGTTGACCGTCAGTGGCAGGAAATCGCGGCCCGCGGCCGCCGTCTTCTGCGCACAGGCGGTCACCAGCACCACCGTGTCGCCCATGGAAACGCGTACGGCCCCGTCGGCCTGCCGGGCGAGTTCGCCGGTCTCCAGGGTGACGGTGTAGGGGCCGTAGGGAAATGACTTGCTGACAACGCTCAAGCTTCAGTCCTCAATGATTAGGTTCGGGCGAAAACACCAGTACAAAAAAACCAAGGGCCGCACGATGGGCGGCCCGCTGGTGTTGTTAGCGACGGAGCCCCAGGCGCTCGGCCAGCTCCTGGAATGTCTGCGGATTCGTCGTCTTGAGATAATCGAGGAGTTTACGACGCTGATTCACCAGCTTGACGAGCCCGCGTCGCGAGGCGTGATCGCCCTGGTGCGTCGCAAAGTGCTTGCCAAGATCGTTGATGCGCTCAGACAGCAGCGCCACCTGAATCTCGGGAGACCCGGTGTCCGCAGGCCCGCGCCGGTATTGCGCCAGAATCCCGCTTTTTTGCTCGGTAGTTAAAGCCATTGCACAAAGGTCCTAAGTAACTGTATCAAGTGCCCTTTTAAGTAAGCCCGCGATTCTACCCGGTGAGACGCCCGCGCCACAAGATTGATTGCGTCTGCGCAGCGCCCTCGGCCGTGGCCGGACGGCCGTGCGCATCGGCCCGACGGCAGTACCGGGGTAGCCGGCCGCTCCGCTCCAATGGCCGCAGCGTGCCCCGGGGCCGTCGCCGGTCGCTGCGAACCCGTCACCCCCCGCGTTCCGCGCTGCAAGAGAACAATCGTCTGGGCCGGACGGTTCCGCGGCCGTCGCCTTCCCCTATGCCGAGGAAGCGGCCGTGCCCGTACAGCCTGACTTTACCGGCCCCAGCCGCGCCGTGCGGCCCCGCCGTCGGCTGGCCATGGAGGATGCGCTCGACCTGCGAGGCATCGAGGTGCACCGCCGGCAGGTGATCGAGCGGCGAGTCGGCCGGCAGCAGCCTCGGCGCCTGCCCCCGGGCGCAGGCGAGCGTCAAGGATTCCAGGGTCTGCATGGCCGCTTCCTCGAAGGGTTCCACGGACAGGCGCCGCAGCGCCGTGACGTGTCCGCAGGTGCCCAACTGCCGGGCAATGTCCTCCGCGAGCACCCGAACGTAGGTCCCCTTCGAGCAATGGGTCTCGAGCTCGACGAACTCGCCCGCAAGACCGAGCAGGCGCAACTCGAAGATCTCGATCGGCCGGGCTCGACGCTCCACCACCACACCCGAGCGCGCGAGCTCGTACAGCGGCCGACCCTGCCGCTTCAGGGCCGAGTACATGGGCGGAATCTGGTTTCCGGGACCGAGGAATCCCTGCAGCACGGCCTCGATCCGGCCGGAATCGAGCGCCCGTACCGGTGCCCTCTCGACCACCTCTCCCTCGCGATCGCCGCTCGCCGTGCGGACCCCGAGTCCGATGGTGAAACGGTAGCGTTTGCGGCTCGAGAGAATCTCGCCCACGACTTTCGTCGCCT
>JAJYTX010000058.1 GCA_021792815.1 Pseudomonadota bacterium | reverse complement strand
AGCTTGCCCCGCCCGGCTTTCTTCAGGCGCTCGTTCTCGGCTCGAAGGCGTTCGAGCTCGGTCTGCAGATCTTCGGTCATCGGAGCGCTCCGGAGGGTCGATCGGGGCCGCGAATTATACTGACTGCCGGGGAACTTGGGCTTGAACCGGCCGAATTGCGCCCCCATTGCGCTGGTAGTGCCGATACGCGGATCTGCCGTATGCGAATCGGCGGGCCCGCGATCGCGGGCGAACGGCGAGGCCCGATGCCGAGCGTCCGCCCGGGATTCCTGGAAGAGGTGGGCCGGCAGGAATGTCCACGGACGGACCGGTGACTTGGCAACGACCAGCGCAGATGGGTTTCCTCCATGAGAATGGATAAATTGACCAGCCGCTTCCAGCAGTCGCTCTCCGACGCGCAGTCGCTCGCCGTCGGGCGCGATCACCAGTTTCTCGAGCCGGCGCACGTCATGCTGGCGCTCATCGACAGCCAGGGCGGGACGGTGCGGCCGCTGCTCGCGAAGGCGGGCGCGGACGTCAATAAGCTGCGCTCGGAGCTCGGCGCGATCCTCGACCGGATGCCCAAAGTGGAGGGCACACCCGGGGAAGTGCATGTCTCGAACGATCTCACCCGGGTGCTCAATGTCACCGACAAGCTCGCGCAGCAGCGCGGCGATGAGTTCATCCCGAGCGAGCTGTTCGTGCTGGCGGCCTTCGAGGACCGCACGCTCGCCAAGCTGTTCAGGGACACGGGGGTGGTGCGCGGCGCCCTGGAAAAGGCCATCGACGAGGTTCGCGGCGGCGAGAAAGTCACCGATCCGAACGCCGAGGAGAGCCGCCAGGCGCTCGAGAAGTACACCATCGATCTCACCGCGCGCGCCTCCTCGGGCAAGCTCGACCCGGTGATCGGCCGCGACGATGAGATCCGACGCACCATCCAGGTGCTGCAGCGGCGCACCAAGAACAACCCGGTACTGATCGGCGAGCCGGGTGTCGGCAAGACGGCGATCGTCGAGGGTCTGGCGCAGCGCATCATCAACGGCGAGGTGCCCGAGGGGCTGAAGAACAAGCGGATCCTCGCGCTCGACATGGGCGCGCTGATCGCCGGGGCGAAGTTCCGCGGCGAATTCGAGGAACGCCTCAAGGCGGTCCTCAACGATCTCGCCAAACAGGAAGGTCAGATCATCCTGTTCATCGACGAGCTGCACACCATGGTCGGCGCCGGCAAGGCCGAAGGCGCCATGGATGCCGGCAATATGCTGAAACCCGCTCTGGCGCGCGGCGAGCTGCACTGCGTCGGCGCCACGACGCTCGACGAGTACCGCAAGTACATCGAGAAGGATGCCGCCCTGGAGCGGCGTTTCCAGAAAGTGCTGGTCGAGGAGCCGTCCGTGGAGGACACGATCGCCATCCTGCGCGGCCTGCAGGAGCGGTACGAGGTCCATCACGGGGTCGATATCACCGACCCGGCGATCGTCGCCGCCGCGACACTCTCGCATCGCTACATCACCGACCGGCAGCTGCCGGACAAGGCGATCGACCTGATCGACGAGGCCGCCGCCCGCATCCGCATGGAGATCGACTCCAAGCCCGAGGCGCTCGATCGTCTCGAGCGGCGCGTCATCCAGCTGAAGATCGAGCAGGAAGCGCTGAAGAAGGAGCAGGATGAGGCCTCGCGCAAGCGCCTGGCGGCGCTGCAGGAGACGTTGCACGGCCTGGAGAGAGAGTACGCGGACCTGGAGGAAATCTGGAAGTCCGAGAAGGCGACCCTGCAGGGCGCGGCGCAGATCCGCGAGGAGCTCGACCGGGTGCGCCTGGAGCTCGATGCCGCGCGCCGCGCCGGCGATCTCGGCCGCATGGCGGAGCTGCAGTACGGGCGGATTCCGGAGCTCGAGAAACGCCTGGCCGGGGCGGTGGCGGCGGAGAACAAGGCGCCGCAGCTGGTGCGCAACAAGGTGACCGAAGAGGAGATCGCCGAGGTGGTCTCCAAGTGGACGGGGATCCCGGTCTCGAAGATGCTCGAAGGGGAAAAGGACAAACTCCTGCGGATGGAGGAGGCGCTCGGCCGGCGCGTCGTCGGTCAGGGCGAGGCGCTCACGATCGTCTCGAACGCCATCCGCCGCTCGCGCGCCGGGCTGGCCGATCCGCGCCGGCCCAACGGCTCATTCCTGTTCCTCGGCCCGACCGGTGTCGGCAAGACCGAACTGTGCAAGGCGCTTGCGGAGTTCCTGTTCGACACCGAGGAGGCGCTGGTGCGTGTCGACATGTCGGAGTTCATGGAAAGGCACTCCGTGGCGCGGCTGATCGGCGCGCCCCCGGGATACGTCGGCTACGAGGAGGGCGGTTATCTCACCGAGGCGGTGCGCCGCCGGCCCTATGCAGTGATCCTGCTCGATGAGGTCGAGAAGGCCCATCCCGACGTGTTCAACGTGCTGTTGCAGGTATTGGACGACGGGCGGCTCACCGATGGTCAGGGCCGCACCGTGGACTTCCGCAATACCGTGGTGATCATGACGTCGAACCTGGGCTCGCAGGTGATCCAGGAGTACGCCGGGGAAGGTCAGTACGCGCGCATGAAGAGCGCGGTCATGGAGATCGTGCAGCAGAGCTTCAGGCCGGAATTCATCAACCGCATAGACGACATCGTGGTGTTCCATCCGCTCGGCTCGCAGCAGATCCGCGCCATCGTGGACATCCAGTTGCTGTACCTGCGCAAGCGCCTGCAGGAACGCAACATGGATCTCACCCTGGACGATGCGGCGCGCGACCGGCTGGGGGAGGCGGGATTCGATCCGGTCTACGGCGCCCGGCCGTTGAAGCGCACCCTGCAGCAGCAGGTGGAGAACCCCCTGGCGCAGCGCATCCTGCGGGGGGAGTTCAGCCCGGGCGATCGGATCAGCATCTCGTCGCGCGACGGTCAGATCGAGTTTGCGAAGGGGTAGCCGTGCGCCAGCCCGATGCCCCGGCCCTCCCGCGGGAACCCCGGAAGCCCGGCGCGGGGGCTTGCGTATAATCCCGTTCCGGTCTCCGACACAGAACACTTCAGGCCATGCCGTTCTACGAATACGAATGCCAGAGCTGTAAGCACTACCTCGAGGTGATGCAGAAGATCACTGAGGCGCCGCTGACGAAATGCCCGTCCTGCGGCAGGAAGACGCTCATCAAGCTGATCTCCGCGCCGGTGTTCCGTCTCAAGGGCAGCGGCTGGTACGAGACGGACTTCAAGTCCGACCAGGAGAACAAGCGCAATATCGCCGCGGCCGAGCGGGAGGAGAGCAAGCCCGCCGCGAGCGCGGAGGGCGACAAGAGCCCGGCCAAGGCTGCGGAGGGCGCCGTGAAGACCGCCGAAGCCAAGCCCGAGTCGAAGGTGGCTGCGGCCAGCCCCGCCCCGGGCAGGCACCGTGCCTCGCCGGTGGCGCGCAAGAGTCCCGGGTCGGGTGCCCGAGCCGCTGCGCGCCCGCGTAGCAAAGCGGCCACGGCCAAAGGGGCAGGGAAGGCCCGCTCGAAGCGGTGAGCGCTTGAACGTCCCGGTAACGGCCCTGCCGGTGCAGACCGGCCCGAAGAATAAGCGCTCCCTGCTGCGGCGCATTCTGGTGGCCGGCGTGCTGGTGTGGCTGCCGATCGGCGTCACGCTGTGGGTGGCGACCTTCCTGGCGCGCCTGCTCGACGGCATTCTGCTGCTGCTGCTGCCCGGCTATCACCCCCAGGGCTGGATCACCTACCTGATGCCGGCGCTGGGGTTGCTGTTGATGCTGGCCGTGCTGTTCCTGACCGGAGTGCTGGTCACCAACCTGATCGGCCGGCGTCTGCTGGTGTGGGGCGAGGAGGTGCTGCACCACATCCCGATCGTGGGCGCGGTGTACGGCGGTGTGAAAAGTTTCGCCGAGAGCGTCTTTTCCCAGTCGAGCGCCTTCCGCAAGGTGGTCATGGTCGAGTATCCGCGTGCCGGGGTGTGGAGCCTGGGGTTTCTGACCGCCGAAGATGTGCCGGAGATCTCGGCGAGAACCGGCGAGCCGCATGCGGCCGTGTATATTTCGGCCGCGCTGAATGCCACGGCCGGAGTACTCGTCATCGTTCCGCGGCGCCAGCTCATCGAGCTCGAGATGAGTGTCGATGCCGCCATGAGGATGATCATCACCTGCGGGGTGGTGGCTCCCCACGTGCCGGAGACCAAGATGCCCAAACCCAAGGAGAATCCTCCTGAGCCGGGGGCCGGGACCTGAGATGGCGCCGGACTGCGGTGCGCCGGATCCTGTCCGGAACGCGGGCGCCGGCGTATGAGAGCCATGCGTTTGCAGGCAGCCGGTGGGCCGTTGCGGCCCGAGGATCTGCCGGCGGGCCATCCCGGTCCGCACCAAGTCCGCATCGCCGTTGAAGCCTGCGGAGTGTGCCGCACGGATCTGCACCTTTTGGACGGTGAGCTTCCCGGGATTCCTTATCCGGTCACCCCGGGTCACGAGGTCGTCGGCACGATCGTCGAGATGGGCACGGCCGTAACCGGCTTTCGCGTGGGGGAGCGGGTGGGTGTGCCGTGGCTGGGGCACACCTGCGGCGCGTGCCGCGACTGCCTCGAGGGGCGGGAGAACCTCTGCGAGCACGCCCGCTTCACCGGCTATACCCTCGATGGGGGCTATGCCGAGCAGGTGCTGGCCGACGCCCGCTATTGCCTGCGGCTGCCCATCGATGCACCGGCCGTCGAGCTGGCCCCGCTGCTGTGCGCCGGCCTGATCGGATACCGGGCGTATCGCATGGCCGGTGCGGCGGCGAATCTCGGATTGTACGGTTTCGGCGCGGCCGCCCACCTGCTGGCGCAGGTGGCCCATGCCGAAGGCCGCCGGGTGTTCGCCTTCACGCGCTCGGGCGACGAGCACAGCCAGGCGTTCGCGCGGCAGCTCGGCGTCCTGTGGGCGGGCGCATCGGATCAGCCGCCGCCCGAGCCGCTCGACGCGGCGATCATTTTCGCTCCGGTCGGGGCGCTGGTGCCCGTTGCGCTCTCGGCGGTGCGACGGGGCGGCCGGGTGGTGTGCGCCGGAATCCACATGAGCGATATCCCGGCGTTCCCGTATGCGCGGCTCTGGGGCGAGCGCTCGGTGCAGTCCGTGGCCCATCTCACCCGGGCCGACGGCGAACAGTTCATGCAGCTGGCCGGGCGGCTGGGGCTGCGCGCCACCGCGCAGAGCTTCCCCCTGAGCGAGGCCAATGCCGCCCTGGAGAGCCTGCGGCAGGGCACCGTACAGGGCGCGGCGGTGCTGAAGATCAGCTGATCGGCCCCCGTACGGCGCCGGGCCGGGCGCGCAAAGTTGCGGGGTCCGCCCGGGCTTCGTACCATCGCGCCCCTTATGCGTTCACATTACTGCGGACAGGTCGACGAGCGGCTCATCGGACGGACGGTCGAGGTGGCCGGCTGGGTGCACCGGCGGCGCGATCATGGCGGGATCATCTTCATTGACCTGCGCGACCGCGAAGGACTGCTGCAGGTCGTGTTCGATCCGGACACGCCGGAGCTTTTCAAGGACGCCGAGCGGCTGCGCAACGAGTTCGTCGTTCGCGTCAAGGGACGGGTGCGGGAGCGTCCTGCCGGTACCGTGAATCCCCACCTCGCATCGGGCCGGGTGGAGGTGCTGGCCGGTGAGCTCGAGCTGCTCAACCGCTCCGAGCCGCTGCCCTTTCAGCTCGACGAGACGGTCGGCGAGGAAGTGCGTCTGCGCTACCGGTACCTCGACCTGCGTCGTGAGGTGATGAGCCGGCGGCTGCGTCTGCGGCACCGCATCACCCGCGCCATGCGCGCCTACCTCGACGAGAACGGCTTCATCGACCTCGAGACGCCGATGCTCACCAAGGCGACCCCCGAGGGCGCGCGCGACTATCTGGTGCCGAGCCGGACCCATCCGGGCAAGTTCTTCGCGTTGCCGCAATCGCCCCAGATCTTCAAACAGCTGCTCATGGTGGCCGGATTCGACCGCTACTACCAGATCGTGCGGTGTTTCCGCGACGAGGACCTGCGCGCCGATCGCCAGCCGGAATTCACGCAGCTCGACATCGAGACCTCCTTCCTGACACAGGAGGAGATCATGCAGCTGATGGAGGGTCTGGTGCGGCATTTCTTCCGCGAGGTGCTCGGAGAGTCGCTGCCCGGCCCGATCCCCCGCATGAGCTTCGCCGAGGCGATGCGCCGCTACGGCTCGGACAAGCCGGACCTGCGCATCGCGCTCGAGCTCACCGACGTCGCCGACCTGGTGCGCGAGTGCGACTTCAAGGTGTTCTCCGCTCCGGCGAAGGACCCCGAGGGGCGCGTGGCGGCGCTGCGTATTCCGGGCGGCGCCGGCATGCCCCGTTCGCAGATCGATGCCTACACCGCGTACGTGGCGCGCTTCGCAGCCAAGGGGCTCGCCTACATCAAGGTCAACGAGCGTGCCCGCGGGCGGGACGGTCTGCAATCGCCGGTCGTCAAGTTCCTGAGCGATGCCGCGCTGGCCGGTATCCTCGAGCGCACGGGCGCCGCCGACAACGATCTCATCTTTTTCGGCGCCGATTCGGCGAAAGTGGTGAGCGATGCCCTCGGCGCGCTGCGCGTGAAAATCGCTCAGGACCAGGGCCTGGTTGAGGACGGCTGGCGACCGCTGTGGGTGGTCGATTTCCCGATGTTCGAGTGGGACCCCGAGGAGCGGCGCTGGGTCGCCATGCATCACCCCTTCACTTCGCCCAAACTCGATGACCCCGCGGCGCTGCGCGCCGATCCGGGCAGGGCGCTCGCCAAGGCCTATGACATGGTGCTCAACGGCTCGGAGATCGGTGGTGGCTCGGTGCGCATCCATCGCCAGGACATGCAATCGACCGTGTTCGATCTGCTCGGCATCGGGCCGGAGGAGGCGCGCAACAAATTCGGCTTCCTGCTCGATGCGCTGAAGTTCGGCGCGCCGCCGCACGGGGGGATCGCCTTCGGGCTCGACCGGCTCGCCATGCTCATGGCGGGGGCCGACAGCATCCGCGAGGTCATCGCCTTCCCCAAGACCCAGACCGCGGCCGATCCGCTCACGGATGCGCCGACCGAGGTGAGCGAGGCGCAGCTGCGCGAGCTGCACATCCGGGTGCGTACCGCGCCCAAGACGTGACGATCCGGGCTTCACGGTAGCAAGACCGTGTAATGGATGAGCGCCAGGCAACACGTCATATACGTCCACGGCCTGTGGATGTCCGGCGGTGAGGGGCTGCTGCTGCGTCACCGGCTGTCACGCGATCTCGACTGTGAGGTGCACGCGTTCGGCTATTCTGCCGTGACGCATGGGATGGAGGAGATCAGCGCGCGGCTCCAGGATTTCGTGCGCGCGATCGATCCGCCGACGGTGCATTTCGTCGGCCACAGCCTCGGTGGCCTGGTGATCTACCGGTTCTTCGAGCGTTTTCCCCGACAGGCTCCCGGCCGCGTGGTGTTCCTCGGCTCGCCCTGCGTGGCGAGCCGCGCGGCGGTCGAGGCGAGTCATTCGCGCTTCATGACGGCGCTGATGGGCCGGTCGGTGGCCGAGGAGCTGCTGCAGCCGCGGGAGCGCCGCTGGCGCTCGCAGCGGCCGCTCGGAATCATCGCCGGTTCGTACTCGTTCGGATTCGGGCAGTTCCTCGCCGGGTTCGAGGAGGACAGCGACGGCACCGTGGCGGTGAGCGAAACGCGGCTTCCCGGCGCGACCGACCACATCGTGATTCCCGTCAGTCACATGGGCATGCTGGTCTCGGCGCGTGTGGCGCGCGAGACGGCGTGGTTCCTGAGGGAAGGGCGCTTTTCGCTCAGGTGAGCCTGGACCATCGGAGCTGGTGCCGGTGCGGGTTTCCCCGGCGCCAGCCACCCTGCACGGACTCCTTGCGTCAAAGGGCTCGGCGCCCCCGATAGCACGCTGCGAGGCGATCCGGCGCACTGTCGTCCTCCGGCTTGGCCTCAGCGCAGGATTTTCATCAGGCATCCGGCCGAGGCCGGACAGAGGCAGCGCCACTCCGCGCTCCTCTGCACGGCTCTCGGGACCTGTGCGCGATCCACCGGTTGGTAGTCCTGCTCCTCGAAAAATCGCCGTGCGGTCTCGGTGAGCAACACCAGGTGGGCGATGCCGGCGGCGCGCGCCTGCAGCTCCAGGGCCTTGACGATCTGCCGGCCCAATCCCCTGCCTCTGCGCGCCGGATCCACCACCACCGAGCGCAGCAGAGCGGCGGTGCCGAA
Source organism: Pseudomonadota bacterium (assembly GCA_021792815.1). The sequence continues at coordinate 2,249 of JAJYTX010000058.1, read as the reverse complement.
CCGCTCGAGCGCACCCGCGCCGATGATCCGGCTGCCCTCGCACACCGCGGTGAATCGCGTCCCCGGGGCGGCGAGGTCGCCCGTCGGCAGGCCATTGTGCTCGAGCAGGTCGCGGATGGCCGGCAGGTCGGCGGCCGTGGCATTGCGTACCAGAGGAGTCATCTGCCGCTCTGCCCGGTCAATCCATCAGTTGAGCAGCCGTCTCAGCCGGTAGAGGGCCTCGAGTGCCGCCCTGGGGGTGAGCCCGTCGGGGTCGATGCAGGCGAGCGCCTCGCGCAGCGGATCGGGCGCGGGCGCCGCCGGAGCGGCGAACAGCGGCAGCTCCTTCTGGGCATGTTCGCGGTGCGCGGCGTCATCGGCGCTCTCGCGCTGGTCCCGTTGGGACTCCAGCGTTTCGAGGTAGCGCCGTGCCTCTCCGATGACGTCCCGGGGCACGCCGGCCAGTTGCGCCACCTGCAGTCCGTAGCTGCGGTTGGCGGGGCCTTCCTTCACCGCGTGCAGGAAGACGATGCCATCCGCGTGCTCCGTGGCATCCAGGTGCACATTGGCGCACCCATCGACTTCCGTCGCCAGGGTGGTCAGCTCGAAATAGTGTGTGGCAAAGAGCGTGAAGGACTTCAGCCGCGTGGCGATGTGCTGCGCCATCGCCCAGGCCAGCGACAGGCCGTCGAAGGTGCTGGTGCCCCGGCCGATCTCGTCCATCAGAATGAGGCTGCGTGCGGTCGCGTTGTTGAGGATGTTGGCCGCCTCGGTCATCTCCACCATGAAAGTGGAGCGTCCGCCCGCCAGGTCGTCCGCGGCGCCGATGCGGGTGAAGATGCGGTCGATGGGCCCGATCGCCGCGCGCTCGGCGGGCACGAAGCTGCCGAGGTGGGCCAGGATGACGATGATGGCGGTCTGGCGCATGTAGGTCGATTTGCCGCCCATGTTGGGGCCGGTGATGACCAGCATGCGCCGCTCGGCATCGAGTCTCAGGTCGTTGGGTACGAAGGCGTCGGCGGCGAAGCGCTCGACCACCGGATGCCGGCCGGCGGTGATGTCGAGCACCGGGTCCGCGACCAGTTGAGGCTCGCTCCATTGCTGTGTGCAGGCGCGCTCGGCCAGCGCGCCGAGCGCGTCGAGCTCGGACAGTGCGCCGGCGGTGGCCTGCAGCGGGCCGATGCGGTCGATGAGCTGGGTGAGGATCTCCTCGTAGAGCTCCTTCTCGCGCGCGAGCGCGCGCTCGCGCGCGCCGAGTACCCGATCCTCGAAGGTCTTCAGCTCGGCCGTGATGAAGCGCTCGGCGGATTTGACCGTCTGCCGGCGCAGGTAGTCTTTCGGCACGCGCTCGGCGTCCTTGCGCGATATCTCGATGAAAAAGCCCTGCACGCGGTTGTAACCGAGCTTCAGTCCCGCAATGCCGGTGCGCTCGCGCTCACGCCGCTCGAGATCGAGCAGGAATGCGTCCGTGTGGGTCGCGATCTGGCGCAACTCGTCGAGGTCCGGATCGTGACCCTGGGCGATCACGCCGCCGTCGCGCAGGAACGTGGCGGGTTCTTCGGCAATGGCGCGGCGCAGCAGATCCACCGCATCGCGGTGCTCGCCGATACGCGTACCGAGCGCAGTGATCAATGGAGAGTCGATCGACGCGAGCACCGCTTTCAGGGCCGGGAGGCCCGAGAGCGAGCTGCGCAGCTGAGCCAGGTCGCGCGGCCGCGCCGAGCGCAGCGCCACGCGCGAGAGGATGCGCTCGATGTCACCTACGGTGCGCAACTGCTCGCGCAGGATCTCGAAGCGGCGTGCCTCGATGAGACTCGCGAGCGCCTGGTAGCGCTGGCGCAGCGCGTCCTGTCCGGTCAGCGGCCGATTGAGCCAGCGGCGCAGCTGGCGCGAGCCCATGGCGGTGACGCACTGGTCGAGCAGCGCAAACAGCGTTGCGTCGGTGCGGCTGCTCAGGCTCTCATCGAGCTCGAGGTTGCGTCGGGTGGCGGCGTCGATCACCAGGGCGTCCGATCGCTCCTCGACGCTGAGTCCACGGATGTGCGGCAGGGCGGTTTTCTGGGTATCGCGCACGTACTGCAGCAAGGCGCCGGCCGCGCAGATCGCCAGCGGCAGCTCGTCGGCGCCGAATCCCTTCAGGTCTAGCGTCCCGAGCTGATCGGTCAGCAGCCGTGAGGCGCTGGCGAGCTCGAAATGCCAGGGCGGCCGCGGGCGCAGCGCCGTACCGCGCCGCAGCTCTTGCAGGGAACCGCCTTCGGCGATCAGCAGCT
>JAJYTX010000057.1 GCA_021792815.1 Pseudomonadota bacterium | reverse complement strand
GCCGACCACGAGCAGCAGCAGCGGTGGCGGCTGCGTGTACGCCCCCGGCGGGCCGTTCGACCCGACGCTGCTGGTGGCGCTGGCGGTGGGTCTGGCGGGACTCGGTGCGCGCCGCCTGCGGCGGGCACCGAAGATGCATCGCGGCACGGAAGTCTAGCCCGGAGACCGCGGCTGCGGGCAGGAGAGGACGGTGGAGCAGAAGAATACGCGAAGACGGCGAAGCCCCGCCGGCCGGCGCGCGCGGCGGCGGATGCCCGGCGTCGCAGGCTGGCTGATGCTTGCCGGTGGGTTCGCCAGCGCGTGTGCCCCGCTCACGGCGGGGCCGCCGGGTCAGCGCGTTGCCGGTTCGGGGTCGGGGAGAAAGCTGGCCCCGGACGTGCGGGAGCGCGCCTCGAGGGACAAGTTCGGGCGGATGTCGGTCCTGATCCGTACCACGGGCCCGCTGAGTGCGGGTGAGCGGCAGGCGTTGCGGGAGGCGGGTGTGACGATCGGCCCCATCAGCGGGGACATCGTTGCGGCGACGCTGCGCCCCGAGGCGCTCGGGCGGCTGACGGCGTTGAGGTTCGTGCGGTATGTCGAGCTCGCCAAGGCGCTGCCGCCGCCGGGGGGAACGCCATGAGCGGGCGCGGCCTCGCCGGCGTGCTGCTCGGGGTGTGGGCCGCGTTGGCGTACGGGTTCGCCGGCGCGCAGGACATGCGCTTGGCGCCGCTGGCCACGCTGCTGCTGCGCGAGCAGAGCCGCCCCACGGTCATGGGTGCGCTGGCCCTCAAGGGCATGGTGCGCCCGGCGACCGGGACCCGGCCGGCGGCAGTGTCGACCTCGGTGCGCTTCATGGGCAGCCCGCCGGATGTCTCGGCGGTCGGCGGCCGCGTGCTGTGGACCTCCGGCGACGTCGCGGGCGTCGAGGTGCCGATCGACGAGCTCGCGAATCTCGCACAGTTGCCGGGCGTGCGCTACGTGGAGCCGGCGGTCGCCCTGCGGCCGCAACTGGACGTGGCGGTGGCGGCGACCGGCGCGGATCTGGTGCGCAGCGGCACGCCGCCGGATTGGCGCGGGGATACCGGTCGGAACGTGCTGATCGGCATCATCGATACCGGCATCGATCTGGCCCATCCGGACTTCCACGATCCGCAGGGCGGGACGCGGATCGTCGAGCTGTACGACTACACCAGCGGCACCCGATGCACCGCCGCGCAGATCGATGCCGGGCAATGCGGCGAGGTCGACACGGTCGGACACGGCACCCAGGTGGCGGGTATCGCCGCCGGCAACGGTGCGGCGACCGGCAACGGCGAGCCGGCCTATCGGTACGTGGGCATGGCGCCTCAGGCGAGCCTGCTCGTCGCCAAGGGCGAGTGGACGACGGTGAACCTGCTGCAGGCCATCGCGGATCTGCAGGCCGAAGCGAGTGCGCTCGGGCGGCCCCTGGTGATCAATCTGAGCCTCGGCACGGAAATCGGTCCGCACGATGGCAGCGATAACGCCGACCGGGCGCTCGACAACGCCTCCGGGCCGGGCCGCATCATCGTCATCGCCGCCGGGAACCACGCCGATGACGCGACGCATGCGTCCGGAACCGTTGCAGCGGGTGGCTCGGTGCTCACCAGCGCGCAGGTTCCGGTGGCCACCGACCTCACCTTGATCGACATCTGGTACGCCGGTGCCGATCAGCTTGCCGTCGAGGCGAGCAACGGCAGCGGCTGCGACTCGGGCGTGATCGCCGCGCCGGTGAGCGAGGCGTCGACCGAGAGCGCCTTCTGCACCGGTCGGGCCACCATCGTCTCGGGTAACGTCAATCCGCTGAACGGCGATCGGGAGATCCTCATCAGCCTGTCGGCGACCGCCGATGCGCCATTCGCCTCCTCCGGCTGGCAGATCACGCTCACCGGCACCGTGGTGAGCAACGGGCGATTCGATGCATGGACCGACGGCTCGAGCAGCGGCGCGCGTTTCACCAGCAATCTCGATCCGACCGACACGCTGAGCGATCTGGCCACCGCCAGCGCCCCGATCACCGTGGCGGCCTACAACACGCGCAACACCTGGGAAAGTCTCGCCGGGCCGATCTCGGCGGTCAGCTCCAATCCCCTGGGACAGATCGCCTATTTCAGCAGCGCCGGGCCGCGCCGCGCCTGCTCGCTCGGACTCGAGTGCCCGGCGGTGCGCAAACCGGAGATCACCGCCCCCGGGGCCTGGATCGCCGCGGCCTATTCGGCGCAGACGGTCTGGCCGGAGGGCACCTGCATCGACTGTTACCTCGATCTCGACGGCGTGCACAGTTTCCGCCAGGGCACGAGCATGGCCGCACCGATCGTCAGTGGCGCGGTCGCCCTGCTGCTGCAGCTCGCCCCGGCCGCGACACCCGCCGAGATGAAGGGCGATCTGGAGCGCTACGCGACCGTGGACGAATCGGTCGGCACCGCGCCCAATGACACCTGGGGCTACGGCAAGCTCAACCTCAAAGCGGCCTTCGACGCCTTGCCGGTGGCGCCCCCCGCGGCGCCGGCGAGCCTTGCGGCCACGGTGAGCGGCAACTCGGCCACGCTGTCCTGGCCGGCCAATACCGCCCTGGATGTCGACGGATACGACGTGTATCGGGCGAGCTCGGCGAGCGGCACATTCACGCAGATCGGCAGCGTCTCTTACCAGAACACGACGTATACGGATGCCGGGCTGTCGGCGGGAACGTATTACTACGCCGTACGCACCCTCGACACCAAAAGTCAGGAGAGTGTGTCGTCGGAGGAAGCCTCCGCCGCCATCACGGCGACATCGGGCTCGAGTGGGTCGAGCACCTCGGGCGGCGGTGGCTGCGTGTTCACACCGGGCGAACCGTTCGACCCGACATTGTGGCTGCTGCTCGGTCTCGGCCTGGCCGGTGTCGGCGCCCGCACCGGGCGCGCAGCCCGGCGCGGGCGCGCGAGGCAGGGCGGCGCGCCGCCGGAGGACCATCCATGAACAGATCAATCTCTGCCGCAGCTCGCTGGGCCGGAACGCTCGCGTTCGTCCTGGCGCTGGTGCTGGGCGGCGCGACCGTCCAGGCGGCCACGATCCAGGTCGATTCGACGGTGGATGCACCCGCATCGCCGGCGGCGATCAGCGCGGGAGTGTGCGACGACGGCCAGGGACAGTGCACCCTGCGTGCCGCGATCCAGCTCGCCGACGCCGCGCCGACCGCGAGCACGATCGAGGTGCCCGCCGGGACCTATGTGCTCAGCGTGACCGGGACCGACGAGGCACCGGCCCTGGTGAACGGCAGCTACGTGGTGCAGCACACCCCCGATGCCTCCCGGGGCGATCTGAACATCGTGCAGAGCATGAGCATCATCGGGTCAGGCTCGGGCCAGACGGTGATCGGGTGGGCGCCGGGCGCAGACCAGGACCGGGTCTTTCACATCGAGGTGCCGAACTCGGCGCAGAGCAACATCAGCGTGACGCTCCAGGGCATGACGGTCGAAAACGGCTACGTGCCGGCGCCGCAGGTGCTCGATGCCGCGGTGCCGACCGCGGTGATCCGCTTCGCGCGCATGGGCGGCGGCATCGCTATCGGAGCCGGCGCGGAAATCCAGGTCATCGATTCGACCGCGACCGAAGGCGAGGAGGACGAGGGCGGCTGCGGCGGCGGGGGCGGGCACGGCGGCGGCGGCTGCGCCGGTCCGGAGGGACACGGCGGTCCCGGCGAGAGCGAATCCGGCGCGACGATTCAGCTGGTCACGCTGTCGGACCTGCGGGTCGTGGACAATTCCGCCGGCGGCGAGGGTGGCGGAATCTACAACACCGGCCCGATCACGCTCGATCACGTGGTGGTGAGCGGCAATACCAGCGCCGCCAATGGCGGTGGGATCTACAACGACGCGGTGATGCGCATGACCGACAGCCAGATCGGCACGGTTGCGGCGCCCAATACCGCCGGCAACGGCGGCGGCCTGTTCGAGACCGGCTTTCACACCTCGCAGATCGAGCGCAGCGCGTTCATCGGCAACAGCGCATCGAGCGGCGGCGGCATCGCCGGGCGCCGCATGGTGCTCGAGGTGATCAGCCGTTCGACGATCGCCGACAACACCGCGAGTGACGGCGGCGGCGGCATCATGACCAACGGTCGGGTCGATCTCATCAACGACACCGTGGCCGGCAACACCGTCACCGGCAAGGTCGGCAAGGCCGGCGCCGGGCTGAGCGGCTTCGGGCCGGCGAGCGCGCTGCCGGCCGGCGGTGGCGCCAATGCGGCCAATTTCACGCTGGTCAACACCATCGTGACCGCCAACGTCTACGCGGGCAGTCCCGCCACGCTCCTCGACTGCGGCGGCAAGGGCGAGGGCGACCCGGCCGCGCGCTTCTATTCGCTCGGACACAACATCGCAGACGACGAGACCTGCGGCCTGACCGCGCGCGGCGACCTGCCCGGCGTCAACCCGCGGCTCGGGGCGGTCGCGGACAACGGTGGTCCGACACCCAGCATGGCGCTGCTGTCGGGCAGTCCGGCGATCGATGCCGGCGACAGCGCGCAGTGCCCGAACGATGATCAGCGCGGTCAGATCGGCCATGCCGATGGCAACCTCGACGGGACCTTCCAATGCGACATCGGCGCCTATGAGTTTTTCGTGCACACCGCGGATCTGCATATCGACAACGTCGAGGCGCCCGATCAGGTGTATGTCGGCAAGTCCTTCGAGGCATCCGCGACCGTGCATGTGGATCCCGAAGCGACCACTGCGGCGAGCGGAGTGCAGATCGTCAGCTCGGTGCTGCCGTCCTCGATGACGCTCGGGTCTGCGTCGGTTGCGACGCCCGGTGGAACGGTCGACTGTCCGCAATCCTCGGGCGTGGTCAGTTGCGCGGTGGGAACGCTGTCCCCGGACCAGACGGCGACCATGACTCTGAAGCTGCAGGCGAGCGGGCCGAACGCGCAGGCGGCGATCACCTTCACCGCGTCCCAGAGCGCGCCGTTGGATCCGGACCCGGGCAATAACTCGGCGCGGCTCGTCACGGCGGAACTCGGCCAGGCGAATCTGAGCGTCACGGTCGACAGGGCCGCGATCGATGCGACGCAGGACGGGGCCGCCTATCTGCCGTTCACCCTGCGCAACGTCGGCCCGATGAGCGCGCACCAGGTGCGCTTCGGGGTGTCCCTGCCAGGCAATGTCCAGTACCAGTCGATCAATCTGCCCGGCGCCAGTTGCAACTACGACGGTACGGATACACCCGCCTCGGTGCTGTGCACGATCGATTCGCTGGCATCCGGCCAGGAGCTGAGCGGCGTCGTCGTGGTCAGTGCGGACGCCACCGGCGCGGGAACCGCCAGCTTTGCGGTGGAAGCGCCCGAGGAGGACGTGAATCTGGCGGACAACGCGACGCAGACGGCGGTGTCGGTCAAGAGCGCCAGCCCGGTCAGCACCTCGAGCTCCGGGGGCGGTGGCTGCGTCACGGCGCCGGGCACGGGATTCGATCCGCTGCTCGCCGGGCTGGCGGTGGCTGCGGGGCTCGCGTTGCTGCGCCGCAGGCGCGGGCGCAGCGGCCTCGGGCGCTGAGGAGACCGGCGCGTGAGGCGCTCCCGGCCATGAGGCTCGATGCGCAAGGCGTGCGCGGCGCGGCGGCCGCGTACGCCGGGGCCGGATTCCTCGCCGATCCGCTCTGGTGGCTGGCGGGCGCCGCCGGCCTCGTGGTGAGCGCCGGGCTGTGGCGTATGCTGCCCGAGGCGCTGGCCGGCTCGGTTCTGCACGCTGCCGCGGCGTGGCTCTCGTGCGTGCTCTGGCAGCCGATCCTCGAGGAACTGATCTTCCGGGGCTTTCTGCAGGGCGAGCTGCTGCGCAGCCGCTGGGGGCGCCGGCGCCGCTTCGGACTGAGCGCGGCCAATCTCACCTGCTCGCTGGCGTTCGCGGCGGCGCACCTGGTGCACCACCCGCCCGGGTGGGCCCTGAGCGTGTTCGTGCCGTCGCTGCTGTTTGGTTGGGTGCGCGAGCGGCATGACGGTGTCGGCGCCGCGATCGGGCTGCATGTGCTGTACAACCTGGAGTTCTTCGTTGCCGCGGCGCTCGCGGCCGGATGAGCCGGGAAGCGTGCGGGCTGCGCCGGCGCATGCAACGCGCGGGAATTCTCCGGTCCGGACCGGGTGTACGCAGACCACTCCGGGTGTGATGTCGGGTGTGGTGCCTAAGGACATGTGCGAATGCCGTGCGCAGGCCGGATCTGTCACGGTGGATGTCTCGGGAGTCGTCAATACGGGAGAACGTGATGGACGCATCGAAGTCGACAGTAGCCATGGCGATCATCGTCGGATTGTTGCTGAGCTCACCGGCGGCATTCGCGCAGCGCGGCGGCCGGGGCGGGGGCGGCGCGGGCGCGGCAGCTCAGGGCCGCATGGGCGGCGGGACGCTCCTGCGGGACCAGGACCGTCTGCACGATCGGACCATGGACCGTACCCAGGACCGGCTGCACGACCGGCTGCAGGATCGGTTGTATCAGCGGGATCTGCGCCGCGAGCAGGATCGCGACCGTATCTATGGCGCAAGCCTGATGAGCAGCGCGGAACGAACCCAGTATGAGCAGCGGTTGCGCTCGCTGCCGACCGAGCAGGAGCGGGTGCAGTTCCGCATGGAGCACCAGCACCAGATGCAGCAGCGCGCCGAGGCGCGTCATGAGCACCTCGGCTCCGGGCCGAGCGAGGCGCAGATTCGCGCCCAGGAACATGAACGGCAACAGGAGCGCGCGCAGATCTACGGCTATTCGATGATGACGCCGCAGGAGGTCGCACGCTACCAGGCGCGCATGGGCGCGGCCGGATCCGAGCAGGAACGGCAGCGCATCCGCTCGGAGCATCGCACGCAGATGGAGCAGCGCGCCCGCGAGCGCGGTGAGTCGGCGCCGCAGTAGAAAGGGGCAACGATGCGGCGCGCCGGCAGGCTGCCGGCGCGCCCATCGGCCCGGGCATCCGCGGGGCTCGGTACCGGGAAGAGTGACGACGGCGTGCCGCCCGATGCGCTGAAGGCATGCGGTCGGGTGGGACTGTTCGCGACCGGCGGCTGCGCGGCAGTCGCGGCGTCATTCCTCTGCGCCACGTGCCGTTCGGCGAGATCGGCGCGGTCCGGCTGCTGAGGCGAGGCGTACGGGCGGGGGAGAGTGCGGTGGGGTCGCGACGGGCAGTTTGACGCGATGGGGGCGAGCGCCGTCGGGGCTGCTCCGGTGAGAAGGCGCGAACGCTGTGGCGCACGACGGCCAAGGCGCTGGACGCACCGGTGTGTGGCCATTAAGATCGCCTCAACAGGACAATCATCCGCTCCGGATCGCGGCAGCGGCACGCATCAGGCCCGCCCTGGCGTGCCCTGGCAAGACCGGCTGATCTGCCGCAGGCAAATGGCCCTGGGCACGATGCGAGCGCCTCGGGCGTGCCGCGCGGCACGTCAGTCAGGATGGCCTGGCGCGTCGCCGGCTCACGCCGCATCCTCACCCCATCGAGGACATCTCTGATGAACCGAGCGACTCTCGAGCTCCATCGCGCAGGCCAGAGCCTGTGGCTCGACAACATCACGCGCGAGCTGCTGACGAGCGGCACGCTGCGGCGCTACATCGAGGAGCTCTCGATCACCGGGCTGACCTCCAACCCGACGATCTTCGATCAGGCGATGAAGCATGGCGGGGCGTATGACGAGGACCTGCGCCGGCTCGTCGCGCGCCATCTGCCGCTCGAAGAGCTGTTCTTCGAGATCGCGGTGCAGGACTTGGCGCAGGCCGCGGACCTGTTCCGTCCGATTCACGCGCGCACGGCCGGACTCGACGGCTGGGTATCGCTCGAGGTCTCGCCACACCTGGCCCGGGATGCGGGCGCGACCCTGGCGCAGGCCCGGCAATTGCACGCGCGTGCCGATCATCCCAACCTGTTCATCAAGATACCGGGCACTGCGGAAGGATTGCCGGCGATCGAGGAGGCGATTTTCTGCGGCGTGCCCGTCAACGTGACCCTGCTGTTCTCGGCCGAGCAGTATGTCGCCGCGGCCGACGCCTGGCTGCGCGGCATCGAGCGGCGCATCCAGGCGGGCCTGAATCCCGACGTGGCCTCCGTGGCGTCGCTGTTCCTCAGCCGCTGGGACGTGGCGGTCGCGGGGCGGGTGCCGGCCACGCTGGTCAACCGGCTGGGCCTCGCCATCGGCCGCAGCGCCTATCGGGAGTATTGCCGGCTGCTGGGCTCAGCGCGCTGGCTGCGGGCGATGAATGCGGGTGCGCGGCCGCAGCGGCTGCTGTTTGCAAGCACCGGGACCAAGGACCCGACGGCCTCGGATGTCCTGTACGTCGAGGGACTGGTCGCGCCGCTCACCATCAACACCATGCCCGAGAACACCCTGAAGGCCTTCGCCGACCATGGCCGGGTGGGCACGCCGATCGAGGCGGGCGGTGGCGACAGCGAGGCGGTGCTGGCCGAGTTCCGCGCGGCCGGTGTGGATCTCGATGCGCTCGCCGCGCAGCTGCAGCGGGACGGCGCGGCGGCCTTCGTCAAATCGTGGGATGAGCTGCTCGGCGGCCTCGGCGCGAAGGCGGCCGCGCTCGGGCGCAGCGGACCGCGCACGGCGAGCGCCGGCTAGCGCGCCGGCCGGGGAAAGCACCGGCCCGTTTCACACCGCGATCACTTCTCCTTCGGCGAGAGGCTGCCACCCCTCGGCCGTGAGCACGACGCTCGCGAACAGCTCGATCTGCTGGGACGGGCCGCGGACCTCCAGGGCGACGCCGGCTTGGCGCAACGCGTCCGGATCGGCGGGGCAGCGGCGCTGCAGCCGCCACAGCCCGGCCGGCGCGGCCGCCGGCGTATCCCAGGGCGGGCCCGCTAGGTAAATCCTCTGATGGGAGCGGACGGGCGGGCGCATAGGGTGTGTGGCAGGTTGGCAGGAGGGTGATCATGCGTGATCGGCAGCCCAGCGTCGAGGGCGCCGGCGCCTCGAGGTTGCCGGCGGCACTGGCCGGCCTGCTCGGCCCGCAGGCCTATCCGCACCCGGTCGACGCCGTCGAGCTCATCGAGACGCCGATCGCCTGGGTGTTTCTCGCCGGCGAGTTCGCCTACAAGATCAAGCGGCCGGTGCGCTATCCGTTCATCGATCTGCGTGCGGCGGCGCGCAGGAGATTCCTCTGCGAGGAGGAGTTGCGGCTCAATCGTCGATTCGCGCCGGAGTTGTACCTCGATGTCTGCGAGGTCGTGAGCGTCGAGGGACGTCCGCGGATCCGCCTGCCCGCGTCCGACGCCGACCGCGCGCCCGAGGCTGTCCTCGAGCCTGCCGTGCGCATGCGCCGCTTTTCGCGACGGGACGAGCTCGATCAGTTGCTCGCCGCCGGGCGCATCGAGCCGCCGGAGCTCGAAGCGTTCGGACGGCGCATCGCCGCGATTCACCGCGGCCTGCCCGCGGCCGCGCCCGACTCGCCCTGGGGCGTTCCGGCCGAGGTGCACCGGCAGCTCATCGCCAATCTGCTCGAGTGTGCCGAGGCGGCGGCCGGCTTCGGCACCGCCGAGGAGGTGCGGGCGCTGCGCCCGGTGCTCGAGCAGCGCATCGGGGCGCTGTTGCCGGTCATGGCGCTGCGGCGCGAGGCCGGGCGGGTGCGCGAGTGCCATGGAGATCTGCACAGCCGCAACATCGTGCGTCTGGAGAAGCGCCTGGTGGCGTTCGACTGCCTGGAGTACGAGCCGGCGTTCCGCTGGATCGACGTGGCCGACGAGATCGCGTTTCTTTCGAGCGATCTGGCCGCACGGCACTGCGGGCCGCATGCCCATGCCTTCCTCAGCGGTTATCTCGCCGAGAGCGGCGATTACGCCGCGTGCCGCCTCATCAGGCTGTACGAGGCGCATCGTGCGCTCGTGCGCGCCAAGGTCGCGGCGCTGTCCTCGGCCGTACCTCGCGGAGCGGCGGAGCGGGAATCGCTGCGTGCTGAGCATCTGCGGCTGATCGGGCATGCGGCGACGGCGCTCGCTCCGGACCATCCGCTGCTGCTGCTCATGTGCGGCCTGTCCGGGTCGGGCAAGACCTGGCTCGCCCGGCGGCTCGCGGCGCCCCTCGCGGCGCTGCATCTGCGCTCGGACGTCGAGCGTAAGCGGCGCGCGGGACTAGAGCCTCTGGCGCGCTCCGGCTCGGGGCTCGCCTCAGGGTTGTATACGAGCGCCATGAACACCCAGGTCTACGAAGATCTGGCGCGGGCCGCGCAGGATGGTCTCAGCGGGGGGTACCCGGTGATCGTCGATGCGACCTTCCTGGACCGCGGCGCGCGCATGCGCTTCGCCGAGCTCGGCGCCGGGCTCGGCGTGCCCACGCACTTCATCTGCTGTCAGGCGCCGCTGCCGGTGCTGCATGCCCGGCTGCGGGCGCGCTCCCGCACGGCGAGCGATCCCTCGGAGGCCGATGTGTCCGTGCTCGAATGGCAGCGCGGTCGCATCGAGCCTTTCGGACCCGATGATCCGTTCGATGTCATCTATGTCGAGTCAGCCGATCCCGAGGCGCTCGAGAAGGTGATGCGGCGGGTGGACCGGCCGGCGCCGCTGCCCTACACCGTATGAGCGGAGCAGCGGGCCGGAGGCCGCGGCGGCGCGGCCTCAGAACCGGCCGTTCTGGTAGTCCTCGAATGCCTGCTCCAGCTCTTCGCGACGGTTCATGACGAACGGTCCGTACCGGGCCACCGGCTCGTGCAGCGGCCGGCCCGCCACCAGAATCGCGCGGCTGGTCCGACCCGCCGGGTCCCCGGCGGATCCTGCGGCGCTCTCGAGCGGTACGGTCTCGCC
>JAJYTX010000056.1 GCA_021792815.1 Pseudomonadota bacterium | reverse complement strand
CGTGCGCTCGATCGGCCGGCCATGCGCGCCCCCGAGCGCAGACAGCTGGTCGGACTGCTCACCGTGGAGCCCCACGTGGTGCTCGAGGAAGGCGCACAGGTGCTGCAGAATGCACAGGCGGCGCCTGCCACCCCTCCCATCGGCCACGTGACCTCTTCCTACTACAGCGCGACGCTGGGCCGGTCGCTCGCGCTGGCGCTGGTGCGCGGCGGTCGCGCGCGGCTGGGGCACACCCTGCAGGTGCCGATGCCCGGTGGATCGATCCCGGTCAAGGTCGTCTCGCCGGTGTTCTACGATCCGAAGGGGAGCCGCCTCGATGCGTGACCTGTCCGCCGGCCGCCAGGGCCCGTTCATCGCGGCGAGTCCCCTGGTGCGCCCGCTGCCGAGCGCCACCCGTCTGCTGCTGCGGGGCGATCCGCAGGTCATGGCGGCGGCTCTGGGGGCGCTCGGCCTGCCGTTTTCCGGGACGGCCTGCCGGGCGGTGGCGCAATCCGGCCGCGCGGCGCTGTGGCTCGGGCCCGATGAGCGGCTGCTGCTCGCCCCGGAAGGACAGCTCAGCGAACTGACCGGGCGAGTGTGCGAGACGCTGTCCGGACGAGACCATTCCCTCGTCGACGTCAGTCACCGCCAGTGCGCCCTGGAAGTGAGCGGCCCGCAGGCCGGAATGCTGCTCAACTGCGGCTGCCCGCTCGATCTCGACCGGGAGGCATTTCCGGTTGGGATGTGCAGCCGCACGGTGCTGGGCAAGGCGGAAATCGTGCTGTGGCGCACCGCCGAGCACCGCTTTCATCTGGAGGTCTGGCGTTCGTTCGCCGCCTACGTCTCGAAGCTGCTGGCGCTCGCCGCACGCGAGCTCACTGTCTGAGCGAACCGCCGGCACCCGGACCGCCTTGCGCGTGCCGGTCGGCTCAGGCTTTCAGTCCATATCCGCTGCGGAATATCCAGCCGACGATGCCGAGCGATACCGCCAGAAACACCGCGGTCATGGCCAGGCTCACTCCGACATTCACATCGGCGATGCCGTAGAAGCTCCAGCGAAAGCCGCTGATCAGGTACACCACCGGATCGAACAGCGCCACCGTGCGCCATGGGTGCGGCAGCATGTTGATCGAGTAGAAGCTGCCGCCGAGAAAGGTGAGCGGCGTGACGATGAGCAGCGGCACGATCTGCAGCTTCTCGAAGCCATCGGCCCAGATGCCGATGATGAAGCCAATCAGGCTGAAAGTCGCCGCCGTGAGCACCAGGAACGCCAGCATCCACAGCGGGTGCAGCACCTGCAGCGGCACGAACAGCCCTGCGGTGGCGAGAATGATCGCCCCCAGCACGAGCGACTTGGTGGCGGCCGCGCCGGCATACCCGAGAACGATTTCCGTCGCCGAGACCGGCGCCGAGAGGATCTCGTAGATCGTGCCCGTGAAGCGCGGGAAGTAGATGCCGAAGGAAGCGTTGGAGATGCTCTGACCGACGAGCGAGAGCATCACCAGCCCCGGAACGATGAACGAGCCGTAGCCGACCCCGCCGACGCTGCGGATGCGCGAGCCGATCGCGGCGCCGAACACCACGAAGTACAGCGAGGTAGAGATCACGGGTGAGACGATGGTCTGGGTCACCGTCCGCCGGGCACGTGCCATCTCGAACCGGTAGATCGCGCCGATCGCGGTGAGATTCATTGCGGTTGCCTCACCAGGCTCACGAAGATGTCCTCGAGCGATCTCTCCGTCATCTTCAGATCGGTGAATTCGATGCCCGCATCACGCACCCGGTCGAGGAAGCCGCCCACCCCGTCGCGCGCATCCCGGGTATCGCAGAGGCAGGTGAGCTCAGCGCCGTCACCGGACAGCTCGAGCCGCCAGTCCGCAAGCGCGGCGGGCACCTCGGCCAGAGGACGGCGCAGGCGCAGCGACAGCCGCCTGCTGCCGAACTCGCGCATCAGCGCCTCCTTCTGCCTCACCAGCACGAGCTCGCCGCGGTTGATCACGCCGACACGATCGGCCATCTGCTCGGCCTCCTCGATGTAATGGGTGGTGAGAATGACCGTCACGCCTTCGCCGCGCAGGCGGCTGACGAGCTGCCACATGTCGCGCCGCAGATCGACGTCGACGCCCGCCGTCGGCTCGTCCAGAAACAGGATCCGCGGCTGGTGCGCGAGCGCCTTGGCGATCAACAGCCGGCGCTTCATCCCGCCCGAAAGCGTCATGATGCGGCTGTTGCGCTTGTCCCAGAGGGACAGTGCCCGGAGCACTCCCTCCAGGTGCAGCGGATCGGCACGCAGACCGAACAGGCCGCGGCTGAAGGACACCGTATTCCACACCGACTCGAAGCTGTCGGTGGTGAGTTCCTGCGGCACCAGTCCGATCAGCGAACGCGTCCGGCGCCAGTCACGCACGATATCGCACCCATCGACCCGCACGCTGCCCGAACTCGCCCGGACGATGCCGCAGATGATGCTGATGAGGGTGGTCTTGCCCGCCCCATTGGGTCCGAGCAGGGCGAAGATCTCGCCTCGGTCGATGGCGAGGTCGATGGCCTTCAGGGCGGTAAAGCCTGAAGCGTACGTTTTCGAGACGGCGGAGATCTCGATGATGGGGTCCATCGCCCTAGCATAATGGCAGGCGCCGGCCTCGTGTACGGCCCGCCCGAGCTGCGGGCGGGGCCGTACACGAGGCCGGCCGCGGCGCTTCTGCCGCAGCGATGGATGATTGACACGGCGCGCCCGAGCGCACCAGAGTGAGCCGATGGCGAGCGCCCGATCGGTCACCTTCAGCCTCTGCGGTCGCACCGTCGCATGCCGCCCTGACCAGACCCTGCTCGAGGCGGGCGAGGCCGCCGGCGTGGCGTTGCCGGCCAACTGCCGGGACGGCACCTGCGGTAAATGCCGCGCCAGACTCCTGGCGGGCGAGGTCGACATGCGGCACCAGGGCGGCATCCTGCAACGCCACATCGCACTCGGCTACATCCTCACCTGCTGCAGCCGCCCGCTCACCGACGTGGTGCTCGAGCGCTGAGCGGCCGGTCCGCCGCCGTTGAGCGCACGTCTGCCAGAGAAGGCCGCTGCAGGAGCGCGATGTGGACTTCCGCGCGCAGCTCGAAACCCAGGGACCGGTAGAGTGCCAGGGCCGGCAGATTGGTTTTCCAGGCATGCAGGAAAGGCCGCTCGCCGCGCGCCTCGATGCCGGCCGCGACCGCCGCCGAGAGCCGGCGGGCCAGTCCCCTGCCCCGGAAATCCGGGTGGGTGCACACCCCGCTCACCTCGGTGTAGCCCGGGAAGCGCATGCGCTCTCCGGCCATGGCGGCCAGCCGGCCGTCGAGGCGAATACCGAAAAACCGCCCCATCACGTGCGTGCGCTCGAGGAACGGTCCCGGCTCGGTGAGCCGCGCCAGCGCCAGCATCTCTGCGGCATCCTCGCTGCCGAGCCTGACGATGCCCTCGTCGGCGGCGCCGCTCAGTGCCCGGGCGGCCACCATCTGCACGCCCGCAGCGCAGCGGACCAACGTGAGCTGCGCCGGCACCTCGATCGCGGGAACCTGCAGCACATAGACGCACTCCCCCGGGCTCACCAGCTCCGCCAGGGCCTGCAGCGCCTCCGGCGAGTCATCGCGCGCCGACGCGAATACATTGACCCCCGGCAGGTACCGGCGCGCCAGTGCGCCGCCCCCGGACAACGCCGAATGATGTGAGGCGAGGCTGGACCAGACGGGACGGTCGAGCGGCTGCATGGTCGGATCTGCGGCGCGGGACGTGGCGCGCCGACGGCGCAGTATAGCCGCGCCGCCATGGCCGGTCCCCGGCCGGTCATTGTCGCCTCATCCCGAGAGCAGACGCTCTGGCGCGCACCGGCAAGATTTTTTGAGATCCATTCACTTCCCGGTACGGCACGGAGAACGGTAGGATGCGCCGCCATGCGTGCGCTCCAAGGCCTGCGAATATTCACCCTGCTGCTGCTGGCGGTGCTGCCCGCCGTGCCCGCCGGCGCGGCCGGCGGCGGCTGGTCCACCCCGGCGGGGCTGTGGTCGCCGCTCGACCGCTCCGGCAAGCCGCTCGGACTGATCGCGATCTACGAGAAGAACGGCCTGTACTACGGGCGCATCGAGCCGCTCTCGCCCGCGGACGAGCACGCGGGGCGCTGCACCCGCTGCACCGGCAGCCGCCGGAACCAGCCCATCGATGGCCTGGTGCTGATGCGCCACCTGCACTACCGGGATGGCGCTTATGTTGGCGGGGATATCCTCGATCCGCGCACCGGACGAGTCTATGACTGTGAGCTGCGCCTGATCGACGGCGGGCGCAAGCTCGTGATGCGCGGCTACTTCGGGATTCCGCTGCTCGGGCGCTCGCAGGTCTGGCAGCGCATGCAGGGCGAGCCCGGCGTGAGGGTCTGGCCGATCCCCGGCGCCTGAGGCCCGGCGCAGGCGGCCGGGACTTGAGACCCGCCATGCCGCTCTGTACATTTCATCAGCGAGCCCAGCCGCCGGCCGGCACCGCTTCCCGTGCTCGAACCTGCCGCCGGCGCGGCGGGAGGTACTGCGCTGATGAAGATCTACTCCTGGAACGTCAACGGTATCCGCTCCGTCACCAACAAGGGCACACTGCAGAGCTTCATCCGGACCCACCGGCCCGACATTCTGTGCCTGCAGGAGACCAAGGCCGAGCGGGGCCAGGCCGACATCGACCTCAACGGCCAGGGCTATCACGAGTACTGGAACTCGGCGGCGAAGAAAGGCTATTCGGGCACGGCGGTATTCTCGCGGACCGAGCCGCTTTCGGTCAGCAACGGCTATTCGGCTGCGATCGCCCGGAAATTCAGCTTCACCGACGCTGAGGGCCGCGACAGCCTGAACGAGGGCCGGGTGATCACTGCCGAATACCCGAAGTTCCATGTCGTCACCGTCTACACACCCAACGCCAAGGACGATCTCAGCCGGCTCGATCTGCGCCACCGGCACTGGGATCCGGCCTTCCTCGCCCACTGCAGGCAGCTCGAGAAAAAGAAACCAGTGGTGTTCTGCGGCGATCTCAACGTCGCGCACACCGAGCTCGACCTGGCCAACCCCGGACCCAACCGCGGCAAGAAGGGCTTCACCGACGAGGAGCGCGCAGGCTTCCAGCAGTTCATCGATGCCGGCTTCATCGACACCTTCCGCCTGTTCACGCAGGGCAACGGCCATTACACCTGGTGGAGCCACTTCGCCAACTCGCGGGCCCGCAACGTCGGATGGAGAATCGACTACGTACTGGTGTCCGGCAGCCTGCGCAAGGCGGTCAAGGCCGCGGCAATTCACGCGGACGTGATGGGAAGCGATCACTGCCCGGTGAGCGTCACGTTGGAAGCCTGAGCGCGACGCCGCCGCAGGCGCACGCGCCGGGCTGCGCCCGCCCGCTTGACATACATCAACACGGCCGAAACAGGCCGTCCGTAGAATTCCGCCGGGCCTGATGCAGGCTTGTTTCCCAGCGCGGAGAACGACCGATGCCGCAGTGGTTCGAGGCGGGCCGGGTCGGAGAGATCGCCGAGCGCGAATGGACGGTGCTCGTGATCAACGATACCGATGTCGCCGTATTCAATCTCGAGGGCGAGTACTACGCCATCGAGGACGTGTGCTCACACTACGGCAGCCCGCTCTCGACCGGCTGGCTCGAGGGAGATCACGTGGTCTGCCCGCGCCACCTCGCCGAGTTCTGCGTGCGCACCGGCGCGGTCCGCAAAGCCCCCGCGCACGAACCGGTGCACAGCTTTCCGGTCCGGGTTCGCCAGGGCATCATCGAGGTCTGCGATGATCGCCCCGGGGCGGCCGATTGACACTCGTCAAGGCGGATTCTCCGGCCGCCGGATACTCTGCGTCGATGGAGGCGTTTGCCGACCCGTTCGAGACTCTGTGCGAGCAGCACGCGCAGCTCGCGCAGATGTTCGCTTATCATCAGGAAGCGCTGCTCGATCGCGACTGGTCCGCGGCGGCGAAGCTTCTCGGCAGCTACCGCGAGCGGCTCTATCGCCACATGGAAATCGAGGAACGCTTCGTGCTCGACGCGGCGGCGGCGACCCCGGAGCGCTGGACGATGCAGGTTTACCGCGCCGAGCACCGGCGCATCACGCTGTACCTGGAGAAGCTCGACGAGTGGCTGACGCGCGCTCAGGCTGACGGCGCGCCGGCCGGCATGTTGATCGGCCTGCTCGACCGCGAGCGGACGCTCAAGCGCCTGCTCGAGCACCACCATCACCGCGAGGAGACGGCGCTGTTTACCGAGTTGCGGCGCGGCCTGCCCGCGCAGGCCCATGCGGCGCTCGGCCGTGCCCTGGCCGGACCGGCTGCCGCGCTTCCGTGACGACTCAGTTGCCGGCTCAAGCGTCGCGCGGCCCGGGTGCCGGTGCCGCGCTGCTCGGCGCCTCGCCCAACAGCGATGTCATGAACGCGGTTTCGCGGTCGCGGACGGCATCGAGCAGCGGCGCGGCGCTCGGCATGCGCCGGAAGGCCGCGAAACCACGCTCGAAGAAATCCTGCAGCGCACCGAGGCCGGCGATGCGCGCCGGTGCGCGCGCCGCGCGCAGCGCAAGCCCGATGAGCGGGATGCGCACTGTCCGGCCGAGGCGCGCGCCGATCTCGAGAATCAGCTCGATCTGCCGCCGACGCGCCTCGGGCCTGCCGACTGCGCGGTAGGCTTGCGCGTAGGTCTCGGCGCTGATCTGCCCGGCCGGAAGGTACCCGGTCATCGCCAGATCGAGATCCTCGCTCAACACCTCGAGTTCCATAGCGAGCTCGAGCAGCCTCTGCGCCGACGGCGGCAGCGTGTGCCGCAGCACGGCCGCCGCTTGGGTGAGATCCCGATCGCGGCGCGAGAAGTCCTGCGGACCGTACAGGTCACTCAGGAAGAAACCCATGGCCGCGGCGCGGCGCGGATCGGCGCGCTGATCGGCGTAGGTTCGCGCCAGCCGTTGCGCCTGCCAGCTGCGCAGTTCCCGCAGCCGCTCGGCAAGCGGCGGCTGCGCGGCGAGCCGCGAGTCGAGCTGCGCCTTGCGCTCGAGCAGCCGATCGATCCCGGCGCGCGCGCGCGCATCGCTCATGAGCGAAGCTCCGAGACGATCCGCTGCAGCACCTGCGGCGCGCGCAGCAGGCCCAGGTGTCCGAGGCCGGGCACGGCGATCGAGCGGGCCCCGCACACGAACGCGCTGTCGGCAGGGAAGATGATGTTGTCGTCGAGGCTGTACAGGCTCGTCACCGGGAGACCGAACCGGCCCTCCTGCCGCGCGTTGAGCTCGCGCAGCCACGCCGACGCGCAGCACATCTGCCGCGTGCTCCTCCAGCCGAAGGCGCAGGCGGTCCGGGTGCCGTGGTGGGGTGTGCCGATCGTGATGATCCGGCTGATCGTTCCGGATCTGGCCTGCCGCAGCGCGGCGCGAGCCACCAGGCCTCCCATGCTGTGCGCGACGATCGCGACCGGTCGGGCGGCGCAAACCCCGAGCGCTTCGATTTCGGCGAGCAGGTCCCGCGCATAGGTATCGATGTCGGCGAACAACGGTTCGAGATTCACCGCGTGCACCGGTTTGATGCCTGCGGCATGCAGCGCCGCGATCAGCGGCCGCCATACGGCGCGATTGCAGGCGATGCCGTGAACGAGCACGACCTGCGGCGTCGGCTCGTCCTCGGACCCATCGACTCGATCGCGCCGCGCCAGAAACGGCTCGGCCGCCATGTCGAGCAGCACGATCTCGAGACGCAACGCCTCCACGCACCAAACGCGCAACCGTCCCGTGCGGCCGTGCGATCGCAGGCCCGAGCCGGCCGCGAGAGACGCGGCGGCAAGCACCACCGCCGGCATCACCGCCCAGACCGTCACACCGACCGCCACGGCCGCGCCGATCGAGATGCCATGCGTTGCGCCCGTCCACGCCGCCGCCGCCGCCGCCAGCAGCCGGGCCGCCAGTACGAACGCCCAGAGACGCGCCGCCATGGCCGCTATCCATCCGCAGATCCGGCGAGCAGCTTCTCCAGCCGATCGAGCGCGCAGCCGAGCCTGCCCGCTGCCCGCCGCGCATCGAGACTCCTCTGGCGCACCGCCGTCGAGAACCTGCGCCGCCGGTCGCGCAGCCGCTGCGTGTCGAGATCGAGCCCATGCCGGCGCAGGACCGGCACGAGTCGGTCGGCCTGCGCGAGCAGATCGCGCCTCGCGCACTGATAGGCGTGATCGGTCAGCTGCCGGCGCCCGGCATAGCCGAAAACGTTCGTGAAAAAGAGCGTCTCGTCGTGCCGGTCCGGCTCGATCAGCAGCGTGTCGGCGTGCGGGAACCGTGCCCGGTAGCTCGCCATGCCGAGCTGCATGCGCGAATGGATGAGCGCACGAAACGTCTGGCCGAGGATATCGGGCAGTCCCCGGCTCGCGAGGTTGATACGCTTCCGGCCGGCGCGCGACGCATCGAACGGAACGAGCGGGTTGACGCAGATCACCAGCCGGCAGCCGGCCTCGAGCGCGAGCAGAGCATGCATGGTGTGCAGCAGCGCGCCGTCAACGTACTCCTCCCCTTGGATGTTCACCGCCGGATACAGTCCCGGAAGAGCCGCGCTCGCCACCACCGCACGCGAGATCGGCACGCGATCGTGCCGAGGCGTTCCGAACGCGACGGACTGCGCCGTGTTGAGATTGGTGGCGACCACATAGAGACGGTGGGCGAGCTCACGGAAGTCGTCCGTATGACCTTCGGCGCTGAAGGCCGCGTGCAGATACCGCTCGAGCCGTCCGTTGTCGAACAGCGCGGCCGGCATGAGCCTGCCGAGAGCATCGGCGGGCCCGGGCCAGCCCGCGCGCAGCGGCTCCCGGGAATACTGCCGGAGGATCCCGCCGAGCACCTGCGGGATCAGCCGCAGTCGCAGCGCGTACTCGGCCAGCGCCGGACGCATCAGCGTCGCCGGCGCGAACGGCATCGCGGTCGACTCATCGTGGATGAAGGTCGCCCCGAGAGCCGTGGTGTCGAATCCGTTGGCGAGGCCCGCTGCCACCAGCGCCCCGGAACTGACCCCGACATAGACATCGAACTCGGTGAGCGCCCTGCCGACGATCGCTTCTCCGAGCGCGTGCAGCACCCCGATCTCGTAGAACGCTCCGAGCGGTCCGCCGCCTGCGAGCGCGATCGCGAGCCGGCCCGCGCCCGCAGAGTCTCGCGAGACACGCCTCGCGAGCGCAGGCTCGATGGTCAGCATCCTGACTCAGGGCGCCGGCGAGGGCCGCGGCGCCGGTCTGCGAGCGGCCGCGCGCGTCCGGGCGGGCCGGGGGGCGGGCCGGGGGGCGGGCCGGGGCGCGCGCCGGGCCAGATGCTCGATGTTGGCGTTGAGGACATCGACCCGCTTGCTGAGCGCGGCGAGTTCCTCGGCGCTCGGCACTCCGAGCTGCGTCAACGCTCGATGCACCCGTGTCTGGAACATCTTCTCCAGGCCCTCGAGTGCGTCGGCCGCCTGGCCGCGCATCTGCCCGACGCGGGCACGTACCCGCGTGCGCGCGTCTCCGAGCCACTCCTGCACGGCCTGCTCGGCGGCGCCGCGCTGATCCGCGTGGATGCGCGCGCCTTCGCTGATCAACTGCTCGAACAGCTGGGGCGCGCCGCTGCGGGCCCGCGAAGCCGCGCCGAGGCCGGCCAGATAGATCTGATGCAGTGCGTTTACCAGTGTTGCCGGCGCGCCGGCCGTGGCGCTGCCAGGACTCTTGCGGGACTTGCTCCGGGTTGCCATGCCATTCCCCTTCGCGGCCGCGGCCGCGTATGCGTATTTGCCCGAGTGGGCGCCAGATCCTCCGCCGTTACTATAGGAGGGGAGCCGGATCGCCTGGATTCGTACTTGCCACACCGGGTAGCACCATGCGCCGAGGAAACACTTCCGCCCGCGGCTCCGGCCGCGCCCCTCGCCTCGATGCCCCCGGGCGGTTGCGCGAGCGCTGGACGCGGCTGCACCTGACCGACCGCGAGCCCTGGCCGGATGACAAGCGCATCCGGGATCTCGCCGTCCACCACCCGAGTCTGACAACATCCATCGAGACGCAGGGCGGGGCGGCGGCCGTGGCGCGGGTTCTGCAGGATGCGTGGCACGAATTTCACGCCGGCGAATTCGCGCGCGCCTCGGCCCTCGGCAGGACTCTCGGCCCGCTCGGCGCGGCGGTCGCCAACAAGGCGGCGGCGGTCGACTCGCTGTATTCGCGGCACAGCCCGGCCGCGCTGCTCAAACACCTCGAGACCGCCATCGAAGCCGGCGAACGCGCGGTCACCGAGCTGCCGGAACAACCCAACATACAGTATACGCTGGCGCTGGTCCTCGGCCGCTACAGCCAGCGCATCTCGATCGTGAAGGCGCTGAGCGCCGGTCTCGCGAGCCGGGTGCGCGAGCATCTGCAACGCACGCTCGCCCTGGAGCCGCGCCACGCCGAGGCGCACATCGCCTTCGGACTGTTCCACGCCGAAATCGTTGCCAAGCTCGGCTCGCTCGCCGCGAGCCTCGCCTACGGCGCGTCGCAGCGCGAAGCGCTCGATCATTTCAGGCAGGCGCTCGCGCTCGTGCCCGGCTCGCCGATCGTTCACATGGAATATGCGCACGGCCTGATGCTGCTCGATGCGGCGCGCCATCGAGGGCAGGCCGAAAGACTCTACCGCGACGCCGCCGGCTGCGAACCCGCCGACGCGATGGAGCGGCTCGATGTCGAGCGCGCCAAGGCAGGGCTGCCCTGAGGGCTACTGCTCGAGGGCTGCGCCCCCGAGGAGCACCAGCAGCACCAGCCGCTCGAACTCCGCGGCGAGCAGCGCCACCAGCCGCCCGGGATCGGCGATCAACTCCCGGTCGGCC
>JAJYTX010000055.1 GCA_021792815.1 Pseudomonadota bacterium | reverse complement strand
GTCCAGTCGAGCCGGTGATCGAGCGCCTTGCCTTCGAGCCGCAGCTCTTCGCTGAACTGGTGATGCTTGACGTGGTTGTAGACGAGCTCGATCGGGATCGGTCCGCCCTTGTTGTCGGAAAACTGGCCGCTGTTGTTGCGATAGCCGGTGATCGAGGTGACCAGCAGGTTGTGGGGAGCGTGCCAGGTGATCCTGCCCTGAACGCCGGCGGCATCCATGGTGTTGTCGTTCGGAATGGAGATCCCGCTGCGCTGGTCGGTGAACGTCGAATAGATATTGTAGACGCTGCCGCCCACGAACCGGGAGTCGATCGGAATGCCGTAGTAAGGAATGGATACGTAGGTGTTGTAATTGGCGGTGCCCGAGCCGGGGTAGCTCGGGTCGATAAGCAACGGCACATCGGGGGCGGAGGTGCCGCCGTCGCGTTCCATGTCCGCGGAAACATCGACGGTCAGGTTGTCATTGACCAGCCACTTGAGGGCGACGCGTCCCATGGTCGTGTCGGTCGAGCCTTCGGTGCCCGTCTTGCAGCCGTTGCTGTAGGTCGTCGGCCGGAGGTTGCCTGCGGCGCCGGGGTTCTTGCAGGCGTAATCGTATATGTTGACGTAACCGTTGGACTTGTCCGCGGCGCCGAATATCCGCAGGTAGAGCTTGCCCGGGATCAGCGTGGCGTTGGTGGCGGCACGGATCATCTGCCGGTCGTAGCTGCCATACCCGACCTGCACGTAGGCGTCCTGTCGCGGGCCCGGCTGGACGTCATGGATGATGATGGCGCCACCTTCGGAGTTCCGTCCGAACAGGGTGCCTTGCGGGCCGCGCAACACCTCGATGTTCGCCACGTCGCCCAGCGTGAAGTCCGAGCCGAACAGCGTCGAGTAATAGATGCCGTCGACGTACAGGCCGACGCCGGGTTCGAATGCGAAGTTGAAGTCGTTCTGGCCGACGCCACGGATGAAGGCGACGGCCGATTTGCCGTAGCCGGCGCCGGCCGGCGAGAGGGTCATGTTCGGGACGCTGCGCGCGATGCCGGTGATGTTCGAAATGCCGCGTTCCGACAGATCATTGGCGCTCAGAACCGTCATCGACAACGGCGAGTTCTGCAGGCTTTCCTTGCGGAACCGCGCCGTCACGATGATTTCGCGCAGACTGCCTGAAGCGATGGCGTCCGCTGACTGGGTGGCGTTGGCCGCGGCGGCGCTGGCGGTCATCGGCGCCAGGAACATCGCAACGGACGCCAGGGCTCCGGTCAACACAGCCAGCGGCGGCCGCCGGCCGGCCAGGGCTGCCTTCACGTGCTGCGAGACTCGGTTGTGCCATTCGGCATGGCTTATGTTTGTCATGACTGTCATCCCTCCGGCTTGGTGCGCCATATATCGGTGTGAATTCAGTTGCGATTTCGGATCCGCTCGTCTGGAGGTCAGTTGACAGCATCAGCCCCGTCCGGCTGCGGCGCGACGCGACGCGCCTTGCAGGTCAGGCGGATGCAGTTCGCTGGCTTTCCCCCGATCCCGCAGCGGCTTGGAAAAACGTTCACTGCGGGTATTCTGAGCAAACCTGATGCAAGGAGCGTGCCAGGCTCCGCCGAGAGGCGTGGAGGCCTTGGCGGTCAGAGAGGGCCGCTGCAGCGCAAAGCAGCCTTTGCCGGGGGAATCCGCACGGGAGCAGCGGCGCCGGTGCCGTCGGAGCGCCCTGGGTCGAGGATTGATAAAAATCCTGTTTCGGGTCGGTGCCAGCGGTGAATGTGTATGATTTTATCAATCGAGTGTATGATTTTATTCATCGAAGAATTCATTCGGCAGGATGAGACATCATGAGTGGAGCCTGGCTGACGCTCGCCGAGGTGATGCGACAGACGGGGCGCTCGCAGATCACCTCCGACCGCAATTGGGACAGTGGCGCCTCCCCGACGCTGCGCGAGCTGTTCGAAAACCTGAAGTTCACGCCCGAGGACGGCCGGATCTGGTTTGGCGATCAGCGGATGATGCTGGTGCATGCGGCGGCGTACGGCGCGCTGCGCCAGGAGCTGATTACGACGCTGGGACTGGAAAAAGCCCGCGAATTGCTCATGCGGATGGGGCATGTCGCCGGCAGCCGGGACGCGGCGATCGTCCGCAACCGCTGGTCACACGGCGCCACCGGCGATGTAGCCAGCATTTTCTTCAACGCCGGCTCGCGCATTCACGGGCTGGAAGGGCTCGTCAAGGTGCTGCCGAACGAATTCACGCTGAATGCGGAGCGGGACAGTTACCGCGGCACCTTCACCTGGCAGGGATCGGTCGAAGCGGCCGAGCATGTCGCGGCGTTCGGGCTCAGCCCGGTCCCGGTGTGCTGGATGCTGGTCGGCTATGCGAACGGCTATGCCAGCTCCATCAACGGCACGGAGATGCTGTACAAGGAAATCGAGTGTACGGGCATGGGAGCGCCCTGTTGCCGGTGCATCGGTCGCCCGGCAAAGGATTGGGCGGAGGAGGAGCCCCAGGTACGTTTCTATTCGGTGGCCGAACTGGTGCCGCAAAGCGGCCGGGAGGCCGGTGGCGGCGCGCACACGGCATCGGGCACCGCTGCGCAGATCGTGGTCGGCGTTTCGCCGGCATTCCGTGCCGCGCGCGACAAGCTGGAAAAGGTCGCTGAAATCGATGCCACCGTCCTCATCGAGGGCGAATCGGGCGTCGGCAAGGAGATGTTCACGGCAACTCTGCACGCGATCAGCCCGCGGGCGAGTGGGCCGTTCATCGCGATCAATTGTGCGGCCATCCCCGATACGCTGATCGAGTCCGAGCTGTTCGGCGTCGAACGCGGCGCGTTCACCGGCGCAACGATTTCGCGGCCCGGACGCTTCGAGCGCGCCTCGGGCGGCACGCTGTTTCTGGACGAGATCTCCTCGATGAGCCTGATCGCGCAGGGCAAGCTGCTGCGGGCGGTGCAGGAAGGGGTCATTGAGCGTGTCGGCGGTGTGCAGCCGATCAAGGTCGATGTGCGCCTGGTGGCGGCGACGAACGTCGATCTGCGCAAGGAGGTCGATGCCGGCAGGTTCCGTCAGGATCTTTACTTCCGGCTGAACGTATTCCCCATCACATTGCCGCCACTGCGTGAACGGCGCGACGACATTCCCCTGCTCATGCAGCATTTTCTGGAGCGCTACAGCGCCAAATACCGCCGCAAGGTCGACGTGTTCACCACCCAGGCGGTCGATGCGCTGCTGCGCTACGACTACCCCGGCAATGTCCGCGAGCTGCAGAACATCATCGAGCGCGCGGTCATCTCCGCCGGGAAGGACGGCGTCGTCGATGTGCAGCACCTGTTCCCACCGGGCAAGGTCCCGGCGGAAATCCGCTATCTGATCGATTCAAACGGCGTCTTCCGGGAAAGCGACAACGCGGCCGCCGCGGCCGGCGACGGCAGCCGACCCGATGGCCTGATCACTCAGGCGCTGGATGCGGGATTGTCCATCCGTCAGTGGGATGAACGGCTGTGCCGTGAGGCCCTGGCCCGAGCCAGGGGAAACGTCACCCAGGCGGCGCGGATGCTGGGCCTGACCCGCGCACAGCTGAACTACCGCCTGCGCCGGCGGGGCGGAGCGTGACACCGCGGGGCAGTTCTCGAATCATGGGCCCGCTGGGATTCGAACCCAGGACCAAGGGATTATGAGTCCCCTGCACTGACCGCTGTGCTACAGGCCCGCCACGAGGGGCCGAATTGTAGCAGCGGGCCGGGCCGGGGCTACGCCCGCAGGCACCCCGCGAACGGGGTTGGCGTGACGGTCTTGCCGCGCGCCATGGCCCGGATCTTCTGCGCGGCGGCCCCTGCGGGGGATCTGCGGACGTATCCGATCACGGCGCGGCCGGTTCTCGATTAGAATTCTACCGATATCCTGAGCGTTCCTGGGGAGCCGCCGATGGGCGACGAGCGGATGAGCGAGGAAAGCCTGCGCGAGCTGCTGGCGCGGGTGCACGAGCGGCTGAGCCAGGCGGGCTCGGTCGATGCCGAGTCGCGCAAGATCCTGGGCGCGCTGGTGCACGATATCGACCGCGCGCTGGGCGAAGCGGCAGGCGCCACCCCGGTGAGCGGCCACGTTCCACGGCTCGAGTCTCTGGCGGTGCGCTTTCAGACCGACCACCCGGGGCTCGCCGAGCTGCTGCGGCAGATCGTCGACGCGCTGGGCAAGGCCGGGATCTGAGCGGACCGGGCATCGGCCTGCAGGCCGATGCGGCGCGCGTTCCCGCTCAGTCCTCCATCAGGAAGCTTCTGAGCTGCTCGCTGCGGCTCGGGTGGCGCAGCTTGCGCAGCGCCTTGGCCTCGATCTGACGGATCCGCTCGCGCGTCACATCGAACTGCTTGCCGACCTCCTCGAGCGTGTGGTCGGTGTTCATGTCGATGCCGAAGCGCATGCGCAGCACCTTGGCCTCCCGCGGAGTCAACTGCGCGAGCACCGCATGGGTGGTCTCGCGGAGCGATTCCATGGTCGCCTGGTCGATCGGCGAGGCCACCGAGGTGTCCTCGATGAAATCCCCGAGGTGCGAATCCTCGTCGTCGCCGATCGGCGTCTCCATGGAGATCGGCTCCTTGGCGATCTTCAGCACCTTGCGCACCTTGTCCTCGGGCATTTCCATGCGCACCGCCAGCTCCTCCGGCGTCGGTTCGCGGCCCATCTCCTGCAGCATCTGCCGCGAGATACGGTTCAACTTGTTGATCGTCTCGATCATGTGCACCGGAATGCGGATGGTGCGCGCCTGATCGGCGATCGAGCGGGTGATCGCCTGGCGGATCCACCAGGTCGCATAGGTGCTGAATTTGTAGCCGCGGCGATATTCGAACTTGTCGACCGCCTTCATCAGGCCGATGTTGCCCTCCTGGATGAGGTCGAGGAACTGCAGCCCGCGGTTGGTGTACTTCTTGGCGATCGAGATCACCAGGCGCAGGTTCGCCTCGACCATCTCCTTCTTGGCGCGCCGCGCCTTGGCCTCCCCGATCGAGACCTCCCGGTTGATCTCCTTGATGTCGTGGATCGAGAGGTGCAGTTCCTTCTCCATGGCTTCGAGCCTGGCCTGACGCTGCAGGATCTCCTGCTCCACTCTGGCGAGGGCCGCGGAGTATTTCTTGGCCGCCTTGACGTGCCGGGTCAGCCAGCGTGGATTGGTCTCGTTCTTCGGGAACGTGGCGATGAAGTCCTTGCGCGGCATGCCGCAATCGCGCACCGCCACGACCATGATCTCCTTCTCGAGCTGGCGGATCTGGCGGATGTGCGCGCGCAGATTGGCGATCAGCGCCTCGAACATCCTCGGCGAGAGCTTCAGCTCCAGGAATTCGTCGGCCGCCTTGCGGCGCACCTTCAGCGTCTTGGGGTCGTGCGCGCCGTGCCGATCGAGGGTCGAGAGCATGTGCCCATAGGTCTTGCCCAGGTGGGCGAAGCGCTCGGCGGCCTCCTGCGGATCGGGACCGGTATCGACGGCTTCTTCTTCGCTACCGCCCTCGGATTCCTCATCGGACTCCTCGTCGTCGCTTTCCTCCTGCGCGGCGAGATCGATCTTGGTCGGATTCTGCGGCTGGGCGATGACATCCGGAGCATTCGGATCGACGAATCCCACGATGACATCCACCAGGCGTGTCTGGCCGGTCTTGACCGGCTCGTAGGCCCGCAGCATGCAGTCGTAGGTCGAGGGGAACATGGCGAGCTGCCGACGCACCGCCTCGAGACCCTCTTCGATGCGCCGGGCGATGCGGATCTCGCCCTCGCGGGTCAGCAGCTCCACCGTGCCCATTTCGCGCATGTACATGCGGACCGGGTCGGTGGTGCGGCCGAGCTCGGCATCGAGCGCCGCGAGCACGGCCGCCGCTTCCTCGATCGCCTCTTCGTCGGCGGGAGCCGAGGGCTCGCCGGCGAGCAGCGATTCGGTATCCGGTGCCTTCTCGTACACCGGGATGCCCATTTCGTTGATGGTGTTGACGATATCCTCGATCTGCTCGGGATCGACGATTTCCGACGGCAGGTGGTCGTTCACCTGCGCATAGGTGAGATAGCCCTGCTCCTTGCCGCGGGCGATCAGAAGCTTCAGCTGCGACTGGCGGTCTTCCGGCATGGGCAGGCGCCGCTCGGCCGTGGGACGCTTGTCCGCAGCATTTTTCTCGGACGCCGAATCGTCCGCATGCGTAGCCGGGAGGGCCTGCTTCGGCGCCGCGGCGGACTTTGCACGAGCCTTGGCTGAGGCGCCCGCGTGTGCCGATTTTTCGGCGTTGGCAGCCGCCTTGGCGGGTTTGCCGGCGTGCGGGGTCCGTTTCCGGCCTGCGGAGGATGTCTTGTGCTTCGCTTTCATGGAGTCTCGAAGGATTTCGCGGGGGCTCAAGGCCCTATCTGCTGGCGCGCATGGACCAACTCAAGGGGCAAAAGGCGCCAAAGTAAATCCAGGAAGTGTATTGGTCTCCCCGCCGTTGTACAAGTTCACTCGCATCCCGGTGATGCCTCATCTGAGCGTCTTTCTGATCGTAAGTTTATGAAATTCCTGAATTTCATCTGCATTCAACCCCGTTGCGGCCTGCTTGGCGATCAACGCGTCCAGCCGTTGCTCGAGCACCAGGTCGGCCAGCTTCACCAGTGTGGCACGCAGCTCCACCGCCGCAGCGCCCTCATCGTCCAGTACCTGCTCCCGATCGAGCAGGCGCCCCAGATGCTCCCCCCCGGGCTTCCCCGCCCAGCGCTCGATCACCTGCGCCGATATCTTTAACGGCCGCTTGCGCAAATCATCGAGCAGCGCCCGCAGCAGATCGGCTCCCGGCTCCGCGCTGTCCTCGATGCCGACGCGCTGCGGATCGGTGACCGAGCCGGCGATGGCGGGAAAGCGTACCAGGCGCACGATCGCCTGACGTACGAGGCTGCCGCGCCCCGCGCTGCGCGCGGGCCGTGGCCGTGCCGCCGGTTGCGGCGGCTGCATCGGGGATTGGCCCGCCGACCCACCTTCCCACAGTGCCTGCAGCCGCTGCGGTGCCAGTCCTACCCCTTCGGCTATGCGTCCGATCAGCAGTTCCCGGTAAACGCCTTCGGGGACTTTGTACACGAGCGGGCGCGCGCTTTCGGCGAAACGCGCGCGCCCGTCCGCATGGGTGACATCGCACTGGGCGGACAGCCCTTTCACGAGGTATTCGGACAGCGGCAGCGCGGACTCGAGGCGCTTCTCGAACGCTTCCGGGCCCTCGGCGCCCACCAGCGTATCCGGGTCGTGTCCCTCGGGCAGGAACAGAAACCGAATCTCCCGGCCCTCCCGGGCCTCCGGCAGCGCATGCTGCAACGCCCGCCAGGCCGCCGCCCGCCCGGCCCGGTCGCCATCGAATGCGAAGACCACCTCGCGGACCAGCCGGAAGAGGCGCGTCAGGTGATCGGGTGTGGTGGCGGTACCCAGCGTCGCGACGGCATAGGTGATCCCGGCCTGATGCAATCGCACCACATCCAGGTAGCCTTCGACCACCAGCAGCCGCTTCAGGCTCGAGCGCGTCAGGCGCGTTTCGTACAGACCGTATAGTTCTCGCCCCTTGTGGAAGAGAGCGGTTTCCGGGGAGTTCAGGTACTTCGGCTCGCCGCGGCCGATGACTCGCCCACCAAAGGCGATGACCCGGCCGCGGCTGTCGCGGATGGGAAACATGATCCGGTCGCGGAAACGGTCATAATGCCGCTCCCCGTCGCGCACCTGGCCCCGATCCCGCTCGATGATCAGGCCCAGCTCGCCGAGCGCCTGCCGGTCCGTTTCGCTGTTCCCGAAGCGCCTGAGGACCGTATTCCAGGCATCGGGCGCGTAGCCGATGCCGAAGCGCCGCACGATCTCGGTCGTCAGGCCGCGCTGCTCGAGGTAGCCTCGGGCGCGCGCATCCCGAAGCAGGGCGTCGGCATAGAATTCGGCCACCCGGCCCATGAGCTCGTGCAGCGCGGCCTGCTCGGCAGTGGGGCCCGGAACGCCGCCCTGGTGCGGCACCGCGAGGCCGAGCCGGCCGGCCAGTTCCTCCACGGCCTCGGGAAAGGCCATGTGGTCGTACTCCATCAGGAAGCGCAGGGCCGTACCGTGGGCGCCGCAACCAAAGCAGTGATAGAACTGCTTCTCGGGGCTGACCCAGAACGAGGCGGTCTTCTCGCTGTGGAAGGGGCAGCAGGCCTTGTGTTCGCGGCCGGCCTTGGCCAATTGCACGCGCGAGCCGATCACCTCCACGATATCCGTGCGGGCGATCAGCTCGTCGATGAAACTCTGCGGAATGATGGGTGGGGCGACCCCGGTTACTGGCCGAGCCTGGCGCGCACGCGCGCGCTCACCACGCCCATGTCGGCACGCCCCTGGGCCTGGGATTTCACGGCGGCCATGACCTTCCCCATGTCCTTGACGGAGGTGGCCCCGGCCTGCGCAATGGCCTGGGCGATGAGCGTATCGATTTCCGCCTCGCTCATCTGTGCCGGCAGATAGGCCTGCAGCACGGCGATTTCGGCGGTTTCCCTGGCCACGAGGTCCGCGCGGCCACCGGATTGGAACTGGACGATCGATTCCTTGCGCTGCTTGATCATTTTCTCCAGCACCGCGATCACCTGGCCGTCGTCGAGCGTGATGCGCTCGTCGACTTCGCGCTGCTTGATCGCCGCGAGAGCCAGACGAATGGTTGCGAGACGCTCCTTGTCCCCGGAGCGCATCGCGCTCTTCATGTCCTCGGTGATACGTTCCTTGAGCGTCATGCGGGCTGATCCGCCGCGGGCTAGCGCGCCGGGCGCATGCCTTCGCGGGAGACGCGCTTCATGTGGCGCTTGATGGCGGCCGCCTTCTTGCGTTTCCGCTCCTGGGTCGGCTTCTCGTAGAATTCGCGCCGGCGCAGCTCGGTGAGGATGCCGGCCTTTTCGCAGGCGCGTTTGAAACGCCGCAAGGCGGCATCGAAATACTCGTTCTCACGGATACGGACGCTCGGCATCGAAACCTCTGAACTGTACGGCCGGTCCTGTACGGTGCGCCGCTGAGCCCCGGCGGGCACGGATGGGATCCCCGGGGACTGGCAGGAACCGGGTGAAATGGGCGCGCAATTCTAGTAGAGGCTCGCGGTAAAGGCAAAACATGCGGATTCTCGCGATCGAGTCCTCCTGCGACGAAAGCGCGGCTGCCGTGCTCGACGAGGCCCGCGGCCTGCTCTCGCACGAGCTTTACAGCCAGATCGGGCTGCACCGCGCCTATGGCGGGGTCGTGCCGGAGCTGGCCTCGCGCGATCATGTCCGC
This sequence comes from Pseudomonadota bacterium, assembly GCA_021792815.1. The sequence goes on along the minus strand of JAJYTX010000055.1, from coordinate 1,678 downwards.
AAGCTGCTGCCCCTGGTGCGGCGTTCGCTGAGCCGCGCCGGCACGGCGCCGGCCGGACTGTCGGGAGTGGCCTATACCGCCGGCCCCGGGCTCATCGGCGCATTGCTCACCGGGGCGGCCCTGGCCCGCAGCCTGGCCTATGCCTGGGGGGTGCCGGCCGTCGCCGTGCACCACCTCGAGGGACACCTGCTCGCCCCGCTTCTGGAGCCAGACCCTCCGTCTTTTCCCCATGTGGCGCTGCTGGTCTCGGGTGGCCACACGCAGCTCATCGAGGTGCGCGCCATCGGCCGCTACCGCATCCTCGGGGACACGCGCGACGATGCCGCGGGCGAGGCGTTCGACAAGACGGCCAAGCTCCTCGGCCTGCCCTACCCCGGCGGGCCCGAGCTCGCCAGGCTGGCGCGCGCCGGTATTTCCGGGGTGTTTCATTTCCCGAGGCCCATGCTCGACCAGCCGGGGCTGGAGTTCAGCTTCTCGGGGCTGAAGACCGCCGTGCTGCATGCGCTGCGCGGCCGCGACCTCACCGGACAACTGAAGGCAGACGTGGCCCGCGCCGTCGAAGAGGCCATTGTGGATACCCTGGTGGCCAAGGCGGTGCGGGCGCTCGAGAGCACCGGCCTGCCCACGCTGGTGGTCTCCGGTGGCGTGAGCGCGAATCAGCGCCTGCGGGAGGCGCTCGCAGAGGTGGTCGGCCGTCGGCAGGGGCGCGTGTACTATCCACGGATCGAGTTCTGCACGGACAATGCCGCCATGATCGCGAGGGCGGGGCTGGCGCGGCTCAGGGCAGGCGAGCGGGCCGGACTTGCGATCGAGGCGCGTGCGCAGTGGCCGCTCGAGTCGCTGACGCCGGTGCAGTAGCCCGACCGATGCGCGGATCGTGCGCAGGCAGGGTCCACGCCAGAGAAACCAGGTGAGACATTGAGACCATGACCAGCGCGCGGATTTCGGGAGATCGGATCTTTCTGCGGGGACTCGCGACCGAGTGCATCATCGGGTTCATCGACTGGGAGCGGCGTGTCAGGCAGACCGTGGTGGTGGACCTCGAGCTGCCGGTCGACTGCCGGCGCGCCGCGGCAAGCGACGAGGTGAGCGATACCGTGGATTACAAACGGGTCGCCAAGCGCGTGCTCGCCTACATCGAGGCCTCCGAGTTCAAGCTCGTCGAGACGCTGGCGCACCGGTTGGCACTGTTGCTTCTCGATGAATTCGGGATCGAGTGGGTGCGTGTGTCGCTCAACAAGCCGGGCGCGATCCGCAACTCGCGCGACGTGGGCGTGGTGATCGAACGCAGCCGGGCGGATCTGTCCGCGGCGTCTCTCTGACATGCCAGCGGTTTACCTCGCTGCCGGCAGCAACGTCGAGCCCGAGCGGCATCTCGCAATGGCGGTCCGGGAGCTGGAAAAACACTTCCCGGACGTGCGGTTCTCACCCTGGTACCGCAACCGTGCCGTGGGGTTCGAAGGCGATGATTTCATCAATTTCGTGGCCGGCTTCTCCACGGAACTGACGGTCGAGGACGTGGTGGCGAGGCTGCAGTTCATCGAGGCGTTATGCGGCCGCACTCGCGAGGCGCCGCGGTGGGCGCCGCGGACCATGGACCTGGACGTGCTGCTCTACGGTGAGCTCGTGCGCCAGACAGCGACGCTGAAGTTGCCACGCCCTGACCTGTTGAAGCGTG
>JAJYTX010000054.1 GCA_021792815.1 Pseudomonadota bacterium | reverse complement strand
CGGTCCGGGCTCGATGACCGCACCGGACAGCGCGTGCGCGCCCACCGCCGAGGCCTTGTCGAGCAGGCAGATGCTGAGGTCGGGCTTGAGCTGCTTGAGGCGGATCGCGCAGGAAAGTCCGGCCGGTCCGGCGCCTACGATGACGACGTCATACTCCATGACGTCCCGTTGGACATCCCCGGCGTGCGGCCCGCTCATTGCGGCTGCATCCGTACGGCGCCATCGAGGCGGATGGTCTCTCCATTGAGCATTGGAATCTCGAACGCCGCGACGACCAGCTGCGCGAATTCCTCGGGCTTGCCGAGCCGGCGCGGGAAGGGAATCTGGCTGGCGAGCGAGGCCTGCAGTTCGGGCGTCATGCCGTCGACCATGGGAGTATGGAAAATTCCGGGAGCGATCGATATGCAGCGGATACCGAACCGGGCCAGCTCCCGCGCCAGGGGCAGGGTCATCCCGGCAAGCCCTGCCTTGGTGGCCGAGTAGGCCGCCTGGCCGATCTGGCCTTCGAATGCCGCGATCGAAGAGGTGTGCACCAACAGTCCGCGCTCGCCGTCTTCGGTCGGACTGTTGGCCTGCATCAGGTTCGCCGCCGCCTTGTCGCAGAGGAAGGTGCCGATGAGATTGATGTGCACCACCCGGGTGAAAAACTCGCCCGCCATCGGCCCGTTCCTGCCGATCACGCGACCGGCGCCGATCACGCCGGCGCAATTGACCAGCAGATTCAGCCCGCCCATGCGTTCCTGGGCGCTCGCCATGGCGGAGTTGACCTCAGCCTCGGAAGTGACGTCGCAGCGCACGAACCCGGCGTCGGGGCCGAGCGAATCGGCGGCCGCGCGGCCCGGGCCATCCTGCACGTCGAGCAGAGTCACTTTCGCCCCCAGCGAGATCAGGCGGCGCGCCACGGCATGACCGAGTCCCGATGCGCCGCCGGTGATGACGGCACGGGCGTCTTGGATCTTCATCTGTCCCCCTTATGATTGCCCGGAAGCTTAACGGATCATCTCGACTGCGACCGCGACGGCTTCACCGCCCCCGATGCACAGCGAGGCGATACCCCGTTTGCCGCCTCGGCGATGCAGGGCATGCAGCAGCGTGGTGAGGATACGCGCGCCGGTGGCGCCCAGTGGATGCCCAAGCGCGCAGGCACCACCATTGACATTGACCCGGGCGTGATCCAGCTCCAGCTCATGCATGGCCGCCATCGTCACGGTCGCGAACGCTTCGTTGATCTCGTACAGGTCGACGTCCCGCGGCCGCCAGCCGAGCTGGTCCAATACCTTGCGCAGGGCGCCCACCGGCGCGGTCGTGAACCATTCCGGTTCCTGTGCGTGGCTGGCTTGAGCGACGATCCGGGCAAGCGGCTTCACGCCGCGCGATTGCGCGGCCGCCGCGCTCATGACCACGAGCGCTGCCGCGCCGTCGGCGATGGAAGAGGCACTGGCGGCGGTCACGGTGCCCTCTTTGCCGAAAGCGGGCCTGAGCGAGGGAATCTTGCTGATGTCGCAGCTGCCGGGAGTCTCATCCCGGACCACCGTCGATTCCCCTTTGCGGCCCTTGACGCTGACCGGGGCGATCTCGGCGTCGAACTCGCCCTCGACGGCGCGCAGGGCGCGGCGCACCGACTCGGCGGCGAATGCGTCCTGCTGCTCCCGGCTGAAGCCATAGCGGGCGGCGGTCGCATCGGCGAAGCAGCCCATGAGCTTGCCGTCATACGGGTTCTGCAAGCCATCGAGGAACATGTGATCCAGCACCTCCCCGTGACCCATGCGATAGCCGGCGCGCGCCTTGGGCAGCAGGTAGGGCGTCTGGGTCATGGATTCGAAGCCGCCGGCGAGCACCACCTCGGCGCCCCCGGCGCGAATCTGATCGGCGGCCAGCATCACGGCCTTCAGGCCCGACCCGCACATCTTGTTGATCGTGGTGGTCGGAGTGGAAACCGGGATGCCGGCGCCGATGGCGGCCTGCCGGGCGGGCGCCTGACCCAGCCCGGCCGGCAGCACGCAGCCGAGGATCACCTCCTGCACATCGGCGAGGCCGATCCCGGCGGCGGCGACGGCGGCCTTGGCCGCGGCGCTGCCGAGCTGCGGGGCGCTCACCGGGGCCAGGGCGCCCTGGAAAGAGCCGAGGGGGGTGCGTTTGGCGGAAGCGATGACAATTTCAGATGACATGGCGATTCCTCTGTTGAATTCTTGAAAGCGGCCGATCAGCGGGCGAGCCGCGCATTCAGCGGGCGCGTGCCGCGGGTATTTTCCGTGCGCGGGCGCGGCATGAGCCCGTTCTCGAATACGGCGATGAATGCCCCGGCGATCTCGGCGCCGTTCAGGGATTGGCTTTCGCGGTACCAGTGGGCGATCCAGTTGAGCGCGCCGGCGAGGGCGAAGGCGGTCATCTTCGGATCGCAGGGATGAATCGAGCCATCCTGCGCGCCTTCACGCAGCAGGCGCCGGATCCCCTGGTCGATCTCGGACTTCAGCGATTTGATGTGGCCGCTCATGGCGGGCGAGAGATCCTGGTCTTCGGCCCGCACCATGCACCAGCCGAACTCCGAAGCGACCGCCTCGCCATAATGACGCAGCACCGCCTTGAGGCGCTCGCGCGCCGGCGCCTTCAGCAGGCGCACCTCGCGGAAGGCGGTGCGGATCGGCTCGATGCCGGCCACGAAGCACTCGAACAGCAACTGCTCCTTGTTGGACACATAGTAATAGACGGTGGGCTTGCTGACCTCGAGCGCCGCGGCGATGTCGTCGAGCGACGTGTTGTGATAGCCCTTGCGGTTGAAGGCATGGGCGGCGGCGCGGATCACCGCCTCGCGCTTGACCTGCCGGTCTCGCAGCCGCTCGCGGCTGGCGCGCCATGGTGAAGCGCGCGGCGGCGCCCGGCCAGCCGGCTGGGCCGGGGAGTCTTCCCGAGGTGTCTCGGGCGCGGTCCTGGCGCGGGCAGGACCCGTGGATTTGCGGCGGCTGGTGGGCATGTCGGTAAAACTGAGTCTCCGGACCGATCCTGAACCATGGCCCGGAGGGCGGCAGTATAGCCTCGGGTCGGGCACTCTGCGCGCCGGATCGGCCTCGGCGAGCCGGCTGCCCGGGGTCCGCAGACCGGCGCGCGACGGGCGGCGCCGCCTCCGGGGCCGCCGCGTTGACCGTCGCGGGGGTATCGATCATACTCGCGGGTAACTATCCTACCGGCGCGTAAAGACTACCGCTTTCAGCGCCCCGCGAGCCACTCATGCCGCCCAAGCACGCCAGCGCCGCACGCCTCCGGCAAGCCGAGGAAAGTTGCCCCGGACGGCCGCAACCGCCGCTGAGATTCGTTTCCGCCGCCTCGCTTTTCGACGGCCACGATGCCGCCATCAACATGATCCGCCGGCTGCTGCAGGCGCACGGCGCCGAGGTGGTGCACCTCGGCCACAACCGCAGCGTAGCCGAAATCGTCGGCGCGGCCATCCAGGAGGACGCGGATGCCATCGCGGCCAGCTCCTACCAGGGGGGGCACAACGAGTATTTCGCCTACATGGTGGACATGTTGCGCGAACGCGGCTGCGGGCACATCCGGGTCATCGTGGGCGGGGGCGGCACGATCGCGCCGCCGGAGATCGAGGCCTTGGAACGCTACGGGGTGGAGCATATCTATACGCCCGAGGACGGGCGCAGGCTCGGCCTCGACGGGATGATCGATGACGTGTTCAACCGGGTGCGCGCGGCCCGCAAGCCTGTCTATGAGGCGCTGGAACTCAACGCGCGCGATCACGTGCATATCGCGCGGGCCATCACGGTCCTGGAAAACGCCGAGCCGGGACAGAGCGAGGCCGAGGAGCTTCGCCGCGCCATTCATCGCATCGCGCACCGGGTGCCGGTGATCGGCATCACCGGCAGCGGCGGCGCCGGCAAGTCGAGCCTGACGGATGAGCTGCTGGCGCGGCTGCTGCACCACTTTCCGGGCCGGCAGATCGCGGTGGTGGCCATGGACCCGACGCGCCGGCGCAGCGGCGGAGCATTGCTCGGCGACCGCATCCGCATGAACAGCCTGTCCTCGGAAGCGATCTTCATGCGCTCGCTGGCGACACGCCGCCAGCATCTGGCGACTTCGGCGGTGCTCAAGGACGTGATCCAGCTCTACCAGGCGGCCGGATTTGACCTCGTCATCGTCGAGACCGCCGGTACCGGACAGGCGGATACCGAGATCGTCGATCTGGCGGATGTGTCGCTGTACGTCATGACCGGCGAGTACGGCGCGGCGAGCCAGCTGGAAAAGATCGACATGCTGGATTATGCCGACCTGATCGCGCTCAACAAGAGCGACAAGCGCGGCGCAGCCGACAGTCTGCGTGACGTGCGCAAGCAATGGCGGCGCAATCATCCGCAGCACCAGGGCCTTGCGGACGCGCAGCTGCCCGTGTTTCCGACCGTCGCCAGCCGCTTCAACGATGTGGGCGTCAACCGGCTTTTCACGGCGCTGTGCGCCGCGCTCACCGCGAGCCGCATCGGCGCGGCGAGCTGGGATGCTGCCGACCCGGACCCTGTGGACAGTGCGACAGGAGCGCCACTGATCCCCGGCGCCCGGGTGCGCTACCTGTCGGAGATCGCGCAGAACGGCCGCGCGGCGCGCGAGGTCGCCGAGCGTCAGGCCAGCGCGGCGCACCGGGCGCACGGTCTGTATCAATCGCTCGCGGCGCTCGAGGACGCCGCGCTGCCGGCGCCCCTCGATCCGTATCCGGAGGCGGCGGATGCGGGTGCGGATGCCACGCGGCGCGCTCTGCGGGCCGCTTACAACCGGGCGCTCGCAGAGGTCGGCACCGAGGGGATCAGAGAGCTCAAAGCCTGGCCGGAACGCGTGCGAACCGCGACCCAGCGGACCTATTCGTACAGGGTCCGCGACCGCGACATCACGGGTGAGAACTATACCGAGACGCTGTCTCACCTGCCGGTGCCGAAAATCGCCGTGCCCGGGTTCCAGGATTGGGGGGAGCAGCTGCGCTTCATCCGAAACGAGAATCTGCCCGGCTCCTTCCCGTATACCGGCGGTGTCTATCCCTATCGGCGCGAAGCGGAGGATCCGACGCGCATGTTCGCCGGCGAGGGGGCTCCCGAGCGCACCAACCGGCGCTTCCACTACCTGGCGCACGGCCGTGAGGCGGTGCGGCTGTCCACGGCGTTCGACTCGACGACGCTCTACGGGGAGGACCCGGACACGAGGCCCGACATCTACGGACGCACGGGGAACTCCGGGGTGTCGGTGGCGACGTTGGACGACATGAAGAAGCTCTATTCCGGCTTCGACCTCCTCCGGCCTTCGACTTCGGTGTCGATGACTATCAATGGACCGGCGCCGATGATTCTCGCGATGTTCATGAACACCGCGATCGATCAACGGGTAGAGCGCTACCTGCGCACCGAAGGCCGCTGGAGCGAGGCCGAGCGGCGCATCGAGGCGCTGCACCGGGCCGCGGCGCAGCGCGGCATCGCCCCGCCGGCCTACCGCGGTGAGCTGCCCGCGGGTCACGACGGCTCGGGTCTTGCTCTGCTCGGGGTCACGGGCGAGCAGCTCGTCGACAGCGAGATTTACGCGCGGCTCGCAGCCGAAACGCTGAGCGTGGTGCGCGGTACGGTGCAGGCGGACATCCTGAAAGAGGACCAGGCGCAGAACACCTGCATCTTCTCGACAGAATTCGCGCTGCGCATGATGGGAGACGTGCAGCAGTACTTCACCGAGCGCCACGTGCGGAATTTCTACTCGGTGTCGATCTCCGGCTACCACATCGCCGAGGCCGGCGCCAACCCGATTTCCCAGCTCGCCTTCACCCTCGCCAACGGCTTCACGATCGTCGAGTACTTTCTCGGCCGCGGAATGCGCGTCGACGATTTTGCTCCCAATCTGTCGTTTTTCTTCTCCAACGGCATGGATGCGGAATATGCGGTCATCGGGCGGGTGGCGCGGCGCATCTGGGCGCGCGCCATGCGCGAGCTGTATCACGCTGGACCGCGCAGCCAGATGCTCAAGTATCACGTGCAGACCTCCGGACGCAGCCTGCACGCCCGTGAGATCGCCTTCAACGACATCCGCACCACGCTGCAGGCGATGTATGCGCTGTTCGATAGCTGCAACAGCCTGCATACCAACGCCTACGACGAGGCACTGACCACCCCGACCGAGGAGAGCGTGCGCCGTGCGGTGGCGATCCAGCTGATCATCAATCGCGAGCTCGGCTTGAACAAGACGCAGAACCCCTGGCAGGGCTCGTTTGCGCTCGAGTACCTCACGGACAGGGTCGAAGAGGCGGTTTACCGCGAGTTCGACGCGCTCACCGAGCGCGGCGGAGTGCTGGGCGCGATGGAGACGATGTATCAGCGAGGCAGGATCCAGGAAGAATCGCTCTACTATGAGACGCGCAAGCACGATGGAAGCCTGCCCATCATCGGCGTCAACAGTTTCCTGTCGGAATCGGACGGGGCTGCGGAGCATGCACACGCCGAGCTGATTCGCTCCACCGAAGAGGAGAAGCAGGCGCAGGTCGCGGCGGTACGCGCGTTCCAGGCGCGCAACGCCACGCGCTCGGATGTCGCTTTGCAGCAACTGAAGGCGTGCGCCCGCAGAGGCGGCAATGTATTCGCCGAACTGATGGAAACCGTCAAGACCTGCTCGCTGGGGCAGATCTCGCATGCTCTGTATGAAGTGGGGGGGCGCTATCGGCGCAACATGTGAGATCGGGCTCGCCGAGCGCAGCCAGGATCGCTGCGCGTGCCTGATCGCGCAGCAGCGCCGCGCTGTGTGCCGGCGCCTGCGCCGGCGGCAGGATCGGTGGCAGAATGGCGACCCGCACCGCGGCCGGGCGGGGCAGTTCGCCGCGCGGGGATAGTGCCGCACGGGTGCCGCGTACGACCGCCGGTACGATCGGACAGGCGGCGCGCACGGCCGTCGCGAACGCCCCGGTATGGAATTTCAGCAGTCCCGGGCTGGGGGTGAAGGTGCCCTCGGGGAAGAACACCAGCGAATGGCCGTTGCTGGCGTTGCGCAGCACGCGCAGCGCATCGGCGGCGCCCCGTTTGCTGTCGAAACGCTCGACGAACTCCGAGCCGATACGGTGCAGGAACCAGCCGGCGAGCGGTACGCGGGCCATTTCACGCTTGATGACGAAGCCGAAACGCGCCGGCAGCGCGGCGGTGAATGCCAGTCCGTCCAGATAGCTGGCGTGGTTCGAGACGATCACGCACTGTCCCTGCGGCAGCCGATCGAGATCCTGCACGGTGAGCCTCATGCCCGCGCATCGCAGGAAAGCCCGGGCGAGCAGCCGCGCCGCACGCCGCCGCCGCTCCGTCCGCGGCAGCAGCGAGGCGGCGAGCAACGCCGCGAGGCCCACGAGCAGGAATAAGATCGTGGTGTACAGTGCGTACACGAGCTTGAACGGAAGCAAGGCCATGTTGCGGGACGGCGCCTGGAGATGTGGCAGGTCCGCGACCAGCGGGGTTGCGCTGGGCCGCACGAGGCGTCCGTCGATTGTGATCGGTTTCTCCATTACGTTAACTTCCCGTCCCGAGTGTGATTCGGGTCACGCCGGCCGAGGGGCTCTGCTCACCATACTGCGACCGCCACCGTGGCGTCGGCACTCGCTTCGGCAGCGCCAGGCGCATCGAGATGCGTGCCCGGTCTGCGGTGAGAGGGCCCTTAACGAGACGACAATTGTCGAACCATTCTGCCGCAATTACCACGCCCGTTCACCCCGACACCGATCCGGCGGTCAGCCGCTTCCTGGATGCCGTGTGGGCGGAGCGTGGTCTGTCGCCCAACACGCTGGCGGCCTATCGGGCGGACCTCACGGCGCTTGCACGCTGGCTTGCCGAGCGCCAGGTGGCGGTGGTTCAGACGTCGCACAAGGACCTGCAGCATTTCATCGAGTCGCGCGTGCTGGGGGGGGCTCGTCCACGGTCCACCGCCCGCCAGCTCTCGAGCTTTCGGCGCTTTTTCCGGCATCTGGTGCGCGAGGGAACGATCCAGGAGGACCCGACGGCGCATATCGCCATGCCCAAGATCGGCCGCTCGCTGCCGAAATCCCTGACCGAGGAAGAGGTCGAGGCACTGCTTGCCGCCCCGGCGGTGCACGATCCGCTCGGCAACCGGGATCGCACCATGCTCGAGGTGCTCTACGCCACGGGGCTCAGGGTCTCGGAGCTGGTGAATCTGCGCTACGGCCAGATCAACCTGAATCAGGGTGTCATCCGTATCGTCGGCAAGGGCAACCGCGAGCGGCTCATCCCGCTCGGCGATGAGGCGGTGCGCTGGCTGACGGAGTTCGTGCGCGGGGCGCGCGACGAGATCCTGCTCGACCGCCAGACGGACTACCTTTTCCCGACCCGGCGCGGTGACCGCATGACCCGCCAGGCCTTCTGGCACATCATCAAACGCTATGCCAGCAAGGCCCGTATCGCCAAGGGGCTCTCGCCGCACACACTACGCCACGCATTCGCGACCCATTTGCTCAATCACGGCGCGGACCTGCGCGTCGTGCAGATCCTGCTTGGCCACAGCGATCTGTCCACGACACAGATCTATACTCATGTGGCGAGCGAGCGGCTGAAGGAGCTGCACTCGCGGCATCACCCGCGGGGGTAAGATCCGCCGCCGCGGGCCGGCCCGCCAGAGCGGGCCGCAGCGCCGCTCAACGCTGCAGCTGCTTGAGCTTGTCCGGTTTTCCGTCCCAATCCTTGGCGTCCGCCGGCGGTTCTTTCTTCTCGGTGATGACCGGCCACTGCTTGGCGAGTTCCGCGTTGAGCGTCTTGAAGGAGTCCTGGCCGGTCGGCAGTTCCTCCTCGGAGAAGATGGCTTCCGCGGGACACTCCGGCTCACACAGGGTGCAATCGATGCACTCATCCGGATCGATCACGAGGAAGTTCGGGCCCTCGTGAAAGCAATCGACCGGACAGACCTCCACGCAGTCCATGTACTTGCACTTGATGCAGTTTTCAGTCACTACGAAAGTCATCAGGATTTCCTAGCGTTTGACGGCTGAGACCTCGACAGGGTCGCGTATTGTGCCACGGTGCCCGGGCGCGCAAAACCGCTCTGAAGCCGGGCACCTGCCATGGTCCAGGCCGGGGCGCGGGGTTCGACCCCGGGGCTTGCCGGCACGGCAGCGCCCGCGCCGGAGGGTGCCCTGCAGCGACCCGCTACGAGAGCCGCCGCTCCAGCGAGGCGAAGTGGTGCCCTTCGCGGCATGCGGCCCGGTCCTCCAGGAAGCGGCGCAGCGCGAATTCCGTGCTCGGGAATGCCAGCTCCGACCAGGGGATGTCCCCGGGGGAGACGAGCTTGGTCTCCAGGGTCTCGTGGCCCGCGCCGAACTCGGCCACGGCCAGGGTCGCGCGGAAGAAGACGTGCACCTGGTGAGCCTGCAGCACGTGGACGATCGACAGCAGCGAGCCGATCTGCACCTCGACCAGGGCCTCTTCCCTGGATTCCCGGGCGGCGCCCTGCTGCAGCGTCTCGCCGTTTTCCATGAAGCCCGCCGGTACAGTCCAAAAACCGCGTCGCGGCTCTATCGCTCGGCGGCACAGCAGGATCCGGCCTTCGTACTCAGGCACGCAGCCGACCACGAGTTTAGGGTTCTGATAATGGATGGTGCCGCATGATTCGCAGACGTACCGAGGCAGCTGGTCCCCGGGGGGGACGCGCAAGGTGAGCTGGGCACCGCAATGACTGCAGAAATTCATGGGTCGCGTCGCAGGTTTCGGAGCAGGATACGGGGCCGGTGCGCGCTTGTCGATCGCTTCGGGGGCCCCGCCGAGGGCGTCTGCCCGGGGGAGTATCGAGCCGGCGGCCTGAGGCCCGCACGGGCGGCGCGCTGCCCCCGGAGAGATCGGTCACGTTTCCGGCAACTGCGTTCAAGACCGCGATACGGCAGCCGAGACAGCGCGAGCGGGGCATTTTTGCTCGAAATCCATACGGTGGTCGGCGGATCGCATGTTGGCGCTCGGACTCACAACCGGAAGCGCGCTCGCGCCGGCCCGAAGCAGGCCGCAGCGTCTGCTGTGGGGCAGTGTGCTGCTGATCTGCGCAGCGCTCGCCGTGCTCCTCGATGCGCTGGCGCGGATGCACGGCGGTGCGGCCGGGCCCGGCAGTGCCGTGCCCGGTCTGCCGCTCGCGATCGTCTCGGGCACTGCCCTCCTGCTCGTCCTGCTGCTGGCCGGACAGCGGCGCAGCCGCACTCGAGCCGAGACTGCGTTGCGCGGCATCATCGCGCGCCAGAACCGGCTGCTCGAAGAGATTTCCGCGACCGGTCAGATGATGGAGCTGCTGCAGGTCTGCCATTCCCAGGCGGAGCTGGCCGGAGTGGTCCGCGGGGCGCTGCCGAAGCTGTTCCCGGGAGTGAACGGCGCGTTCTATGTCGCGCGGGGCCCGGAAGACTCCCTGGAGCTGCAGGCGTGCTGGGGCAGTCTCGCTGCGGCACCGAGCTTCGGGTCCGAGGAGTGCTGGGCATTGCGCCGCGGTCACCCGTATCTCTACGATCCGGCAAGTCCGGGTGTGACGTGCGCTCACGCAGCCGCCTGCGGGCAGGCCTGCCTGTGCCTGCCGCTGGTGGCCGACGGCCACGCCTTCGGCCTGCTGTATCTGCATGCCTCGAGCGGACAGGGAATCCCGTCGGATGTGCAGCGCCTCGGTGCCACGCTGGCCGAGCAGCTGGCGCTCGTCCTGGGTAATCTGAAATTGCAGGAGACGCTGCGCACCGGCGCGGAGCGCGATCCGCTCACCGGACTGTACAACCGACGGCACCTCGAGATTTCCCTGCAGCGCGAACTCGCGCGCGCCCAAAGGCTCGGATATCCCGTCAGCGCAGTCATGCTCGACGTCGATCACTTCAAGGATTTCAATGACACCAACGGCCACGAGGCGGGCGATGCGGTGCTGCGCGAGGTCGCGCAGG